>JAUZRN010000009.1 GCA_030950375.1 Rhodothermus sp.
CGTGCGTGTCTCTCTCCAGTTGATGCAGGACAGCGCGTTCGACCTGGAGGAATTCCTGGCGGATATTTTCGCCGACCGGTTAGGACGCGCGCTGCAGGACCACATTACGAATGGCGATGGAACCACGCAGCCCGAGGGGATCCTGACAGCGATTCCGGCCGCACAGACGGTGGTCGGGGCCACCGGGCAGACGACCAGCGTCACCTATGATGACCTGGTGACGCTGATCCACTCGGTGGATCCTGCTTACCGCTCAAGTCCGCGGGCGGCGTTTATGATGCACGACACCACGCTGGCCGCGCTTCGTCGCCTGAAAGACAATAGCGGGCGGCCGCTCTGGCAGGACGGCCTGCAGGCTGGCGAGCCGCCACGCCTGCTGGGTTTTCGCGTGATCGTGAACAACACGATGCCGCAAATGTCGGCCAGCGCGAAGTCGATCGTCTTTGGTGACTTCTCGAAGTATATCTTGCGAGAGGTCGGGCAGGGGCTGGTCGTCCGTCGCCTGGACGAGCGGTACGCCGAGTACCTGCAGACGGCGCTGCTCGGCTTTGCCCGATATGACGGTCGGGTGTTGCAGCCGGCAGCGTTCGCTGTCTACCAGAACTCGGCCACTTAATACTGCTTTGGCTTCTTCCCGGAGCGGGCTGTTGCCGCAGCTCGCGGATTGCCCCGGCCCGGGCGAAAAGCCCGGGTCGGGGTTTTTTTGGCCTGCCCGGGCGGTCGTTTTCCCGCACTGCTGCGGGATGCGCCTGAGCGGACGTTTCCAAGCTCTGAAGCTAAACTGCAGGGGCTCCGGGGAGAGTCGCAGAAGGGCCCAGGCGATGCAATCCTGATGCAACGGCTTCTGAAGCCAGACTGCAGGGGCCGGAGGTGGCATTTGGGTGGCGTTTGGGTGGCAATGTGGTCGGGGTAATTGCCACCCGCAAAATCGTCGATTTTGGGCGATTCAGGCCGATTTTTTGGGGTGGGTGGCAAAGGTGGCATTTGTTTCGGAAAATTTTGGAACGTGCTATCCGCGGCGGCCGGACTTCCGGACCTGCTGGCCCTTTCCGCCCGGACTAAGACGTCAGCAGCGGTTGGATGCAGAAGGGCGTAGCATTGCCTGCTGGCCCTTTCCGCCCGGACTAAGACAGCGGTAAGCTCCAACACCCGACAGCGCAGGGATTGCAGGCCATCACCATTAAGGGTGCCAGTATTAAGGGTGCCAGCGTGCAGTTGGCACTCTAAATCCCGCTCAAAATCTTCGATTTTGGGCGATTTTCTGGGCCATTCGAATTAAGGGTGCCAAATGCGGCTGTTTGGCACCCTAAATGATGATCCCCTAAATCAGACGAGCTCGAACCGCCCTCGGAGCCGCTCGAAGTGTGATCGGGCGTCGAAGCCGTCGAGCAGCGCGGCAAGACGGCGCTCCATGTGCTCGAGGCGGCTGTAATTTTCCGGATGGGCCCGGAGCCGGCTTTCTATGCGCCGAAGTTGCCGGCGCACAGCCCGGGGTGGCCTATGGGGAAGGTTGCGCGTAATCAGGTAAAAAGCCAGGTGCCGGTCAGGGAGACGCATTACTTTTCGAGCCCTGCGCAGGACCACGCTTCCTGCCCTTCCAGGTCCCACCAGGCGGGGGTGACGATTAGCGCTGATCCGTCCTGGAATCTCCACCTGCAGAGCCCGTCCGATCGTCTTTGAAGCTCCCCGCCAAACTTTCGAGCGAGTTCATCGAGGGAGCCTGCCGGGCACTCGAAGGTCAATCCGTCATCGCCCAGCAGCTTTGCAATGAATTCGGCTGTTTTCATGGGCTGGCCCTCTGTTTCAAGGGTTCGTCTGGGGCTTTTCTCTGAAGGAAAAGACACCGGGATTGGTCATTTGAACATGAAGTTTTTGTAAATAAAAATCTAAGTTTAGAAATAATGGCCTGACTTTGTTGTACTTTATGTTATATCTCGTTTTTCTCAAAGATGTGAAAAACAATAAGTTAAGGCGGCCCTTCGTGCCCACGGCAGGACTCGAACCTGCGACCAACGGCTTAGGAAGCCGCTGCTCTATCCAACTGAGCTACGTGGGCAGTAGGTCGGGAAGTTAATAGCAGCGCATGCTTCTGTACAACCTTAAGGAAAAGTTCGTTCCTTCATCTACAGAAAAAGTCGGGAAGTTAATAGCAGCGCATGCTTCTGTACAACGCTATGGTGGGCGCAAGGCTCCGGAAAAAGGCAATGCGTTTGACAGGACAGATAAGGGTGACCACTGCGTTTGCATGTGTATATGTATTACAGAGCCTGTGTTTTTTGCAGATACTCTAAAAACACTTCAGGGAGGGGAGGACCGTAACATGCTTCATTTTTCATTTGCACGGATCAACACGTCGGGCCAGCCTGTTCGGCGTCTGGTGCTATGGTTGGTACTGGTGATCCTCCAGGGTGGGCTGCCGGTTGTGGTTGGGGCGCAGTGTCTTACCTGGAGGAGCACCCTGGGGGGCAAGGTTAACCGAGATAGCGTTTCGGTGGATGGTTCGATAGTGGTGGTAATCCTGCAGCACAATGTGGCGGCCGTCCGGCTGGTGAAAGGCTATTTCGCCGTGATTGTTGGCGGTCTGGATTGAGCAAGTTCGATGATCGAAGAGACTACTACAAAGGAGAGCAAAGCCATGTATATAAGGACCTTGGTGTTAATTTTCTTTACAGGACTTTGCGTGCATTTGCCCTTGTCGGCGCAGCAGATCAGCCGCAGTGTCCTAAGTAGTGGCGGTGCCACGATTTCGAATGGGGCGCTTATCCTCAAAAGTACAGTAGGGCAGGCGGTCATCGGGACAGCAACCAATGCCGAGCGTCAGCAGAAGCTTGGCTACTGGCAAAGGGCGGGCGGTCTAATCACCGGCGTGGATCGGATTTTCGATGGGTTGTCTGATCGGTTTCGCTTGAAGCAAAATTATCCCAATCCTTTTAATTCGGTGACCACCATTCGTTTTACGGTGCCCCGGCAGACGCATGTGTCGCTGGTTCTGTTTGATTTGATGGGGCGGCAGGTGGCTACGCTTGTGGATGAAGAACTGGCTGCTGGTGAGTACCAGGTGCGGCTGGAGGCATCACACCTGACCAGCGGGGTTTATTTCTATCGCATGTTAGCAGGAGCGTTTATGCAGATTCGAAAACTTACCGTGCTAAAATAGAATTAGGTAGAGTGAAATGAACAAAATAATGTTATATTTAATAACAGAAATAGAGGGGTAATATGATGAAAATATTTTGTTTCATCGTTGGCGTTATGCTGACTGCGGTTTCAGCAGTCCTGGGGCAGGTTCCCCGGACCATGAGTTATCAGGGGGTATTGACTGATTCCGAGGGCAATCCGGTGCCAGACGGAAACTACAATTTTCTTTTCAAGATTTATCTTCAGGCAAGTGGTGGGGATGCTATCTGGGAAGAGTCGCAGGTAGTAGTTGTTAGCGGTGGCCTGTTTGATGCCGTTCTGGGACTGGTCAGTCCGCTGGATCTGCCTTTCGATAGGCCTTATTATCTGGGCTTAAGTGTGGATGGGGGGAGTGAAATGAGTCCGCGCATTCCGCTGAGCGCTTCACCTTACAGTTTGACGGCGCGTACGGTGGCGGATAGTGTGGTGACTGGAGCGAAGATTGCCGATGGTCAGGTGGTGCGCAGTGTGAATGGGCTCACTGACAAGGTAATTCTGGAAGCCGAAGGAGGAGCCACCATCACCATTCGCGGTGATACCATTGTGATTAACGCAGGTAGCGGTACAGGTCCGGGTACCTGGAGTCTCACCGGCAACGCTGGTACCAATCCAGCCACCCACTTTCTGGGCACCACCGACAACCAGGCCTTGGAGGTGCGGGTAAACAACCAGCGGGCCCTGCGGATTGAGCCGGGCGATAGCCCCAACCTCGTCGGCGGTTACAGCGGCAACAGCGTCGCAGATGGTGCGGTGGGTGCCACCATTGCGGGGGGTGGTGCCAGTGGAGAGACCCATAGAGTCTTTGACAACTATGGCACAGTGAGCGGTGGACTGCGAAACCGCGCCGGCAGCGAGGATGGTGATCCGACGGATGCACCCTATGCTACCGTAGCAGGAGGCCGGTTGAATATCGCCAGCGGCGGCAGAGCCACTGTGGGTGGCGGCGGGAGTAATACAGCCAGCGGCGACTACGCCACCGTAAGTGGCGGTCAGAACAACACCGCCAGCGGCAGCAGGGCCACCGTGGGCGGCGGCTGGTACAACCAGGTCACGGCTCGCTACGGCACCATCGCCGGCGGTGGACCTTCTAACACGGATGACCCGACCAACACCAACAACCGCGTGCTGGACGACTACGGTACCATCGGCGGCGGAGGAAACAACCAAGCCGGCAGCGATGATGGCGATGCGACCACTGCACCGTACGCTACCGTGGGCGGAGGAGGCAGCAACACCGCCAGCGGCCTCTATGCCACCGTGGGCGGGGGCTTGAGCAACACCGCCAGCGACGGCAGCGCCACAGTGGGTGGGGGCTTCGGCAACGGCGCCCACGGTCGCTACGCCACCGTGGGCGGAGGCGACTCCAACTTTGCCACCGGCTATGCCGCCACCGTGCCTGGCGGCTACAACAACGGCGCCGCCGGCAGCTACAGTTTCGCCGCCGGCCGGCAGGCCAGGGCCAACCACGACGGCACCTTCGTCTGGGCTGACGACACCTTTGCCTTTTTCGAATCTACGGGCACTAACCAGTTTCTGGTGCGCGCTGGCGGCGGCGTAGGTCTGGGCACCAACAGCCCGCAGGCGCAACTGCACGTGCAGGAAGCCATCAACGCCTCCGCCACGCTGGCTAATCACGTGGCCATCATCGAAAACAATGCCCCCACTACCGGCAACGGCCCCGACGTGCTGGCCCTCAAGACCTCCGCCATCGGCAACCCCGGCGCCAGCACCAACTTTATCACCTTCTTCGATGGGAACGACAACAGTCTGGGTGCCATTCAGGGAGATGGCAACGGTGGAGTAACCCTGGCCGGACCAGGCAACGACTACGCCGAATGGCTGCCCCTCCGCTACCCCGCCGAATCGGTGCAGGCGGGGGACATCGTGGCTTGGACGCCTCAGGGCATCACCCTGCGCACTGGTGAGGCGCTGCGCCTGATGGTGGTGAGTACCCAGCCTATCGTAGCCGGCAACGTTCCGATGGATGCGGATCGCTCCGACTGGGCGCCGGTGGCCTTTGTGGGGCAGGCGTGGGTGAAAGTGCGCGGTCCGGTGCAGGCCGGGGATTTCATTCTGCCTTCCGGTAAGAACGACGGTAGTGGGGTGGCTGTATCGCCGGAGGCGTTGCGGGTTGACCAGGTGGGGCAGGTGGTCGGTCGGGTGCTGGAGAACGCCGAGGGTGCGGGCTTCCACCGGGTGAAGGTGCTGGTAGGGCTGCCGCACAACGACATTCTCCAGGTGCTGTTGCTCCAGCGAGACGCCAGACTGGCGCAGCAGCAGGCACGGCTTGATGTATTGGAAGCCGAGAATGCCCAACTTCGCGTCCAGATGCGCAACCTCGAAGCTCGGCTGGAAGCGCTGGAGCAGAAAACGCCGGGGCATGCCACGTCTGCCGCTGTGGGTCAGAAGTAGGTGGCGAGTTGTCCCATTGAGTGGCGCGTTGTTCTCCTGTAGAACGGTACGGAGTGGTCCCTTGCTTTTGAAGGGCCAGGATGCGTTTTTTGCAGTCAAATGATTAACAGACTCGTACCGGTTCGTGAGCGTAGCGACCTGTCCGCGTCGTACGATCTGGGCATGGGCCCTGTATGACTTTGCCAATTCATCTTTTACCACGCTGGTCGTTACGTTTGTCTATGCAGCATACTTTACACAGGCGATCGCGCCCGATCCGATTTCGGGAACGGCCCTCTGGTCACAGGCTGTAACGGCGAGTGGGGTGATTGTGGCGCTGCTGTCTCCATTTCTGGGCGCACTGGCCGATCAGGGGGGATATCGCAAACGTTTTCTGCTGGCTGTTACGGTGCTGTGCGTGCTGGCCACCGCTGCGCTTTATTTTCCAACGTCCGGCCAGGTGCTGGAGGCGCTTGTGCTGTTTACCATAGCTAATGTAGCCTTCGAGCTGGGCAACGTTTTTTATAATGCCTTTCTGCCCGACATTGCGCCACCTGCTCGAATCGGTCGGGTGTCGGGTTACGGCTGGGCGCTGGGCTATGTGGGGGGGCTGCTCTGTCTGGTGGTAGCGCTGTTCGCGTTGATTCAGGCAGAAACTCCGTTGCTGGGCTTTTCCCGCGAAGGGCAGGAAAACGTGCGGGCAGCCAACCTGCTTGTAGCGCTCTGGTATGGCCTGTTTAGCCTGCCGCTGTTTCTATGGGTTTCGGAGCGACGGCCGGCTGTTCGTCCCGATGTGCGAACGATCTTCCGGCAGGCTACGCGTCAGCTGGTCGATACGTTTCGGGAAGTGCGGCGTTACCGGCAGGTGGTGCGATTGCTGCTGGCCCGGTTGCTCTATAACGATGGGTTGCTGACGATTTTTTCCTTCGGAGGTATCTATGCGGCAGGGACGTTCGGCTTTGAGGCAGATGAGCTGATCGTGTTCGGGATCGTGATCAACGTGGCGGCCGGGCTGGGCGCCTGGCTGTTTGGCTTTGTGGACGACTGGCTGGGCGGCAAGCGTACGCTCATGCTGAGCCTGCTGGGGCTCTCGGTCGCCAGCCTGATGGCTGTGCTGACTACCAGTCGCACCCTCTTCTGGGGAGCGGCGCTGCTCATCGGAATCTGCGCCGGTCCTAACCAGTCGGCCAGTCGCTCGTTGCTGGGGCGTTTTACGCCAGTAAACAAACGCAATGAGTTTTATGGTTTTTTTGCGTTTTCGGGGAAGGCTACCGCCTTTCTCGGGCCATTGCTATTAGGACTGTTTACGGAATGGGCGGGCAGTCAGCGGGTAGGTGTAGGCTCCGTATTGCTATTTTTCCTGACGGGTATGCTGTTGCTGGTGTGGGTTGATGAAGATGAAGGAGTGCGGGTGGCGCGTGCGGCGGACGCAGAGGGAACCTGAAGTGTCTTTCCGGCAAACAAGCGGCCCTGTCCTGCAGCATAAACTCGTAGAAGACGATGCCGGCCACTACGTTTCCAACCATTCGCGAAATTACCGAGGCACTGGAGGCCTGGGCGCCGCCAGGATCGGCCCAATCGTACGACAATGTAGGCCTGCAGGTAGGTGATCCGGAGCGGACGGTGCGGCGGGCCCTGCTGGCGCTCGATATGACACCGGCCGTCTTTGAGGAGGCCCGGGCACTTGGCGCCGAGTTGATCATCACCCATCATCCGCTACTTTTTCGACCGCTGCGACAGCTTACGCCGGGCAATCTGGTGGCCTCGCTGGCACTTCGGCTGGCGGAGTCCGGGATTGCGCTTTACAGCATCCACACCAACCTGGACGCAGCGCCGGGTGGCGTATCGTTTGCGCTGGCCACGCATCTGGGCCTGCAGGACGTACAGTTCCTGCAGAAGATGGAGCAGGCCCTCTATAAGCTGGTAACGTTTGTGCCAGCGTCGCATTTTGAACAGGTACGTGAAGCCCTGGCCGAGGCCGGGGCCGGGCGCATCGGCAACTATGAGGCATGCGCGTTTGCCACGCGGGGTACCGGGTATTTCCGCCCCGGTGATATGGCCCGGCCGTTTATTGGTGAGCCGGGCAAGCTGGAATCGGCCGAGGAGTTGCGTCTGGAGGTAGAGGTTGCCCGATGGGACCTGCCGCGGGTGCTGGCGGCTATGCGGATGGCCCACCCCTACGAAGAAATTGCTTATGACGTATATCCAGTTGAGCAACCGTATACGCGAGCCGGACTGGGTGCAATCGGACGGCTCGAAAAGCCCGAGCCCTTACGCGCTTTTCTGCAACGCGTCTCCGAGCGGCTGCAGACTGAGACTCTGCGATACGTTGGGGATTTAGAAGCGCCCGTCGAGACGGTGGCGGTCTGCGGGGGGGCGGGGGGCGATCTGATCGGACGTGCACTGGCGGCCGGCGCTGATGTGTATGTAACGGCCGATCTGACCTACCATCGCTTCTTTGAGGTGCTGGACGACGACGGGCGTCCCCGGATGGCACTCGTCGATGCCGGCCATTATGAAACCGAAGCGCTGACCGAAGCGCTACTGGAAAAATGGTTGCAACAACGTTTTCCGACCGTCAGCTGGCAATGTACTGCGGGGCGCACATCACCCGTGCGCACGTTTATCCGGAAGGTCTGAGCTGGAGCTTTGCGTAAAGTACATCAAACTTTAGCCTGAAGCGGGCGTTCTTAGACGATAGGTGAACCCTCAAAGTCATCAAGCTGGAGATCGCTTATGCCCACCACGATGCCGGAGTCGGCCACCGTTGCTGAGCAGCTGCGGGCGCTGGTTCGATTGCAGTTGATCGATACCCGGATCGATCAGCTGGAGAAGCTGCGGGGCGATCTACCTGAAGAGATTCGGGATCTGGAGGATGAGAAAGCTGGCTTGGAGACGCGGCTGGAGAAGTATAAGCGGGAAATCAAGCAACATGAGGTGGAACGCCGGAAGGCGCGACTGGACATCGAAGAGGCGGAGATGCTGATCAAGCGCTACGAGGAGCAGCAGCTCCATGTGCGCAACAACCGCGAGTATGACGCGCTAACCAAGGAGATCGAAGCCCAACGGCAGCGGATTGAAGCGGCCCGGGCACGTCTGGAGGAAATGGAACGCCTCTCTGAAGAGCGGGCTACGGCCATTCAGGAAGCAGAGGCTCGCCTGAAAGAGCTGGAGGAGCTGCTCAGCGCCAAGCGTGCCGAGCTGCAGGAAGTGCTGGAGGATACCCGACATGAGATGGAGCAGTTGCAGGCCCTGCGGGCTGAGGCCGAAAAGGCAGTCGAGTCGCGTTACCTGCGGGCCTACAAGCGGCTGCGCGCACGTTACCGGGACGGCCGGGCTGTGGTGCCGCTGGAGCGGGGGGCAGCAGCCGGTTACGCGGTGCCGCCGCAGCAGCAGGTGGAAATTCGCCAGCGCAAGCGCATCATTGCCTGTGAACACACCGGGCGCATCATTGTCGATAACGAACTGTTTCAGGAGGTCAGCCAGGAGCTGGGCTTTGCGAACGGCAGTGCGGGATCTTCTTAACGCGGCGTTGCATTTATCAGAAAACGGTGCGCTGGCTGGACCATCGCGTCGCCCGTCTCCTGTAAGGCGCGGCGGCGAGGAAAGTCCGAACACCACAGGGCACCCCGCCTCCTAACAGGAGGGCACCGTTCGGGTAACCGGGCGGTGACGGAAAGTGCCACAGAGAGCAGACCGGCCGATGGTCTCGCTTCGGCGAGACACAGGCAAAGGGTGAAAGGGTGGGGTAAGAGCCCACCAGCGTCGCTGGTAACAGCGGCGGCTGGCAAACCCCGGGGGGTGCAAGGCCAAGCAGCGCCGCACCGCCGTAAGGGCGGATAAGGTGGCCCGCTGAAAGCGTCGCCTTCGGGCGATGCGGCGGCGCGGGTAGGCCGCTTGAGGCTGCCGGTGACGGCAGTCCCAGATAAATGATGGTCTCCCCGGAAGTGGCACGGCGGCCGTCGCTCCGGGCAGACAGAATTCGGCTTACAGGCCAGCGCACGCCGCCACGTTGAAAAACGAGGGGCTGTCCACAGGGACAGCCCCTCGCCTTTTTGAAACGGCATTGCGGCGTCTGCTCAATTCGGATTGCGCTGCTGATTGTCCGACGGTGCGGGCGCTTCAGGAGGAGCAGTAGCCGGTTGCTCGGCTGGAGGTAGCATAGGCTGGACCTGCTCCTGCTGGGCACGTTGCTGGATGATGCTTTCGCGACGCTCGGTGGTATCGATCGTAAAGTTCGTGAGGATACACAACACGATGAAAAGCACAGCCAGCGTCCACGTGGTTTTCTCTAGAATGTCTGGAGCCTGGCGGGCTCCCAGCACCTGCTGCGCACCACCTGCCGCAATCCCGGCCAACCCTCCACCTCGTCCGCTTTGTAGCAGTACTACCGGCACCAGCAGGATCGCTATCAGCGTAATGAGAATGATGAGAAACGTAAACATGAGGGCCTATGTAAGGTTGAAACCATTACAACTGGCGTTACAAAGATACGGCCACCGGGGCAGATTATCCAACCGCCTCTTCGTTTTTTTGAAGAAAGGCTTCGGCCAGGAGCAGAGCTGCTGTTGATTTCATGTCAGCGATTTCACCATGCCGGGCTTTTTGCAAGGCTTCCTGCAGGGGCATGCGCACTACGTCGAGCCATTCACCTTCGGCCAGTTGCTGCTGACCGGCTTCCAGGTCGCGTGCCAGGTAAAAGTGAATGATTTCATTGCTGTACCCGATGCAGGGATAGAGGGAGGCCAGATAAATGAGGGTGCGTGCCCGCCAGCCGGTCTCTTCTTCCAGCTCACGCCGTGCGACAGCTTCGGGAGCTTCACCGGGTTGATCAAGCTTGCCCGCCGGTACCTCCAGAAAAAAACGATGGGGAGGATAGCGAAATTGCCGTACCAGCAGCGTGGTGCCGTCCGGAAATAGCGGTACAACCGCTGCGGCACCTGGATGATCGATCCATTCGCGCACCGAACGGCGACCGTCTGGTAAAGCGACCTCATCCCGATACACTTTGAGCAGGCGGCCGTTAAAGACCTGCTCGGACTTCAGCATCTGTTCCTGCGCGTCTGCCATAGGGGACGCCTCCTGATTGAAACGTAAGGACAGGGCAAGTTAAGGCAAGCTGGCCAACAGTGCACGCGTCTCAAACCCCTTTCTTCAAAAACTAAGCAACTGTGACGGCCGTACCGCTCACGCTGACCATGAGCATATTGCCACTGCCAGTCGAGAGGGTTTCGTAGTCAATGTCGATGCCTACGATAGCATTGGCGCCGAGCTGACGGGCCTGTTCTTCCATCTCGGCAAAAGCCATTTCCCGTGCTTTACGTAGTTCTTTTTCGTAGGCCCCCGAGCGTCCTCCGATGATATCGCGAATGCTGGCAAATAGATCACGAAAAATATTGGCGCCCAGGATGGCTTCACCCGTGACGATACCGTGATACGCTGTGATGCGTCGGCCTTCGATGACAGGGGTGGTGCTTTTCAGCATGGCGAGTATGCGGTCTGGTTAGTAGGGGTCTCTAAAATTATGTATCGGTGCAGATCACAAAAGCACTGGCGGTTATCAAGGCAGCGGTTTCGGCACGTAGCCGACGGGGACCCAGCGACACAAGCTGAAAGCCAGCAGCTTCGGCCTGTTGGACTTCCTGTGGGGAGAATCCTCCTTCAGGCCCAATGAGCACGAGTGCGTCGTCGGGCGGTTGTTGCAGCAGGGCCTGGAGTGGATAGCGGGGGCGGTCAGGTTGTTCGTGGCAGAGCAGGCGCAGCGATGCGGCATGATTCAGCATCGCTGCGAAAGGCCGAGGAGCATACAGGGCAGGAAGACGGCTGCGGCCACATTGCTTCATGGCGGCAATGAGCAACCGACGAGCACGCTCCAGACGAAACTGTGTCCGCTCGGTGCGTGCGGTGATCAGTGGCACGATGGCATGGACCCCCAGCTCCACAGCTTTTTCCAGAAAGGTTTCGAAACGGGCCATCTGTTTCAGCAGGGCCAGTCCGATCGTCAGGCGATAGGATGGTTCCCCTACGTTGTACTGCGTTTCCAGCACACGTCCCTGCACGACTGATCGGTCTACCTGCTCCAGACGCAGGCGATGCCAGCCGCCTACGCCATCTACGACGACGATTTCGTCGCCCGGGCGATGGCGTAGTACGCGTATGGCGTGATGGGCTTCGTCGTCGGGAAGCCGAACCCATCCGTCGCGGAAGGATTCCGGGGGGGCGTAGAAGATGGTCGTCATGGGGACCTCCTCACAGCGCAAGGATCAGTCGCAGGTGTAGCCGACCGTCCAGCGGGGGTTCATCTGGATTCAGGGCATAACTCAGATTAAGCAATCCGGCATCGGTTGCCAGTTGCAGACCTATGCCGTAGCCCAGGTGCCAGCCAGCGTGAGCCGGGATGCCAGGCAGCGGCGGGGTGGCCACGTAGCCAGCCTCCAGAAATCCAAAGATAAAAGTGGGTGGCGTCAATAGGTAGCGTATTTCGGTCAGCAAACGAACGGTACGATGGCCGACAAATTGTTCTTCGTTGTAGCCACGCAATGAGCGGGCACCGCCCAGTCGGTAGAGATCGGCTGCATCGTATTGATCGGCGCGAAGCAGTGCCAGATCGCCTCCGGCCACGAGCACCAGTTGGTCGGACAGGGATTGATAGAAGCGCAGAGTGGCTTCCAGGCGGTCCTGACGAGTGCGCGTGTGCATGCGGAGCGTATCATTGGCAACAACCTGACGGGTACTTCGCGTTTTTTGGCCACGCTCAGCCAGAATGCTCAGCGTCAGGCCACGACGGGGAGCGTCAGGCCGATCCAGCCGGCACCAGGTCAGGCCAAAGCCAAAGAGCGTAGCAGTGCCCCGGGCAATATGCTGCCAGCCGGCTTCCAGGCGTAGGCCGGCTGGTCCCGGACGGGTGATCGTTCGGCGCCAGGAGCCTGTGAGCTGGAGGCCGGAAGGAAAGCGATAGCCCAGCATCAGCCGAAAGTCCTGCTCGTTGTAGGTGGAGTCCTGCTGGCGTCCTGCAAAGCCCAGCCGTAGCGAAAAGACTGTACCCAGCAAAAAGGGGTCAGCGACTTCCAGCCGAAAGCGGCTAATGCGGCCGGGCAGCCGCCGTAGTTGTAGCGTCAGTTCGCGTCCGGCACCAAAGAGATGGCGGAGCTGCAGATGACCGCTGCCAACGAGGCCGCCCTGTCCGTCGCCGGCCGGCTGATAGCCCAGGAGCAGGTCAAACGAGCCAGGCGAAGCTTCTTCCAGCGGAAAAACCAGCACGGCGGTGGTGTCGCCGGTCAGGTACAAGGTAGGAGGATCGACACGCCGGAACAGACCGGTAGCTGCCAGTTGGTCTGCCATGCGTTCCGGGTTGAAGGCGTGTAGCTGCCGGCCAGGCTGCAGGTTCAGGAGTCGCGCCACAAAGTGTGGACGGGTGCGGCGTGTGCCTTTTAGCAGAATGCGGTCCAGAAACAAACGGGGGCCAGGGTCTATGGCCAGGGCCAACACCAGGCGATCAGGGTCGTGGGGGTCCAGGTCGAGTTGTCGAATGATCACCCGAGCCAGTGGATAGCCCGCCTCGGCATAACGGAGGGCGACGGCTTCCAGCCCGGCCTGTAGCCGTTCGGTGGTCAGCTGGTCGCCGGGACGGAACGGTAGCGTTGCGACTACCGTCTCAACAGGCAGGGGACCGCTCTCAAGAATGCGAATGGTGCTTAGCACAAACGAAGGGGAACGCTGGGACAGGCTATCAGGCGATGTAAAGTCCTGCGCATAAAGCGCATGCATCTGGGCGAACCCGATCAGCAGGCCGACGTACAGAAGGCACCTGCCCATAAACTGTCGGGAGTCGCGCATGAGTCGTCGTGCTACGTCGCGGTCCTATCGCGATCGTCTGACGCCTGCACTTTGTGAGACGTTTCACAGGTTGATCGACTGGTACCACCAGCATGCTCGGGATCTGCCCTGGCGGCGTACGTCGGATCCGTATCGCATCTGGGTGGCCGAGATCATGTTGCAGCAGACACGGGTTGATCAGGTAGGCCCTTATTACGAGCGTTTTCTGAAAACCTTTCCCTCTGTCGAAGCCCTGGCAGCAGCCTCGTTGGACGACGTACTGCGTTGCTGGGAGGGACTGGGCTATTATGCACGGGCACGCAACCTGCATCGGGCGGCTCGTCAGATCGTTGCCCAACATGGCGGCCGCCTGCCAGAGACGTACAGAGCGTTACGTCGGTTGCCCGGAATCGGCCCGTACACAGCGGCCGCCGTGGCTTCCATTGCTTTTGGAGAACCGCGTGCTGTGCTGGATGGCAATGTGCTCCGTGTGTTGACGCGCGTGCTGGCCATTGCAGACGATATCCGCAGCTCGGCCACCCGAAGCGCCTTGCAGGAGGTAGCCGATATGCTGATTCCGCCTGAAGCCCCCGGGACGTTCAATCAGGCCCTGATGGAGCTGGGCGCCACCGTCTGCACCCCGGCGCGGCCCCGCTGCAGCGAATGTCCCCTGCGGACGGTATGCCAAGCATATGCTCTGGGTACTCCTACGGACTTTCCAGTACAGGCACCTCGGCCGTCGGTGCCCCACTATGATGTGGCTCTGGGTATCCTGTTTAATGAAGCCGAGGCTGTGCTTATTCAACGAAGGCCCGAGCATGGGCTTCTGGGTGGACTCTGGGAATTTCCGGGGGGTAAGCGTGAACCGGGTGAATCGCTGGAAGCCGCCTGTGCACGGGAGCTTTATGAAGAGCTGGGGGTGCAGGTAGCGGTGGGCCCCTGCCTGGCAAAAGTACGCCATGCCTACACGCACTTTCGCGTTACGCTGTACGCTTTTCGATGCACATTGAAGGCCGGCGAGCCCTGCTCCCGGACCGGACTGCCACTACGCTGGGTACCGTTGAACGAGCTGGATCGCTATGCATTTCCTCGGGCCAATCGACGCTTGATCGAACGCATCAAACAGCTCCGCCTGCAGCCCGATCTGTTTGCATCTGAGGCGGCCGGCGACGAGCCATCCTGAATCTCTGGCGCGATGCAGGCCACCATTCCGAGGAAAACGATGAAGGCGTTTGCGGCCTTGCCGTTTCGTCTGCTATCATTCTTGCTGGTGAGGCAACCAACGTCCTTCGGATCCGTATGCGTTAAAGAATCACAGGCTGCTCGAAGCAAGCAATGAATCTGTTAGAAATCCTTTTACTGCTCATAATCGCCTACGGACTGCTGGCGTCCAGTCGAAAGAAAACCAGGACGAAAAGGAGAGCGGTGCAAACGGCTGCATCGCAGGATCGGGTGTTGGAAGAGGCCTTACGCGAAATTCGAGAAGCCATGCGCCGATCGGCGTCCGAGGACGAAAGGCGTTCGCCCGCCTCCTTTGATGAAACATTCCACAATCTGGAGCAGACGTCTCCGTCGGAAGCATGGGCATCTTCCACGCCAGCATCTCTCCGCCTGGAGTCAGCGCCGAAGCAAATTGTGCTGCGGCCAGAGGGTACGCCGGCCCCAGCGACAGAGACAACGCTTGAGCAGGCGCGGCGCACCGAAGCTGTACGGTTGTTTGATAGCCTGCAGCTGCGCAAAAGGGCGCGCGAAGCTGTCGTGCTGGCCGAGCTGCTGGGACCGCCACGGGCGCGACGTCCCTGGCGGCCCCCATTGGCTTAGATGCCAGCTGATTCGGACGAAGGCTCGCTTTCGTCCGGTCCTTTCTTAAAGGTGGCGGCCCCGATCACACCGCCAAGCAGCCCGAGAAGCCCACCAATGGCCGCGCCAATCACCAGTCCGAGTGGGCCGTAAAGCGCGCGTGCGATGCGGACAGCCATTTCGGCCTGTTCCGGCGGCATTGTGCCTAACTGATCGGTGGCTTCCAGCATGGCGATCGGGTCAGGCAGCACACCGATCTGAATCAACAGTATGCTCAGCAGGCCGTTGATGAGCGCGGCCACAATGCCTGACAGCAAGCCCATTACAGCGCCCGGGCCACCGGGGAGTGTTATCTTGTAGGTATTGGTGTAGTGCCATACGGTCAGCATGCCGGCGCCTATGTATAACAGGCAGGCCAGGCATCTACCGACGACCGGAATACGGGCGAGCAACACATTGGCAATGCCCACGATAGCACCGCCCAGCAGGATGGAAGGTGTTTTGTTTTGCATGTGCATTGGCGGGTTGGTTTTTTGATGCTCAAGAACGGTTTCCGGAACGCTCAACGATTACACGGGTTGGGGATGGACCGTGCGGAAAGGGCGTCGGAGTGTGGCCGCCAGGAGCAGACCGACCACAAGCCCAAACCACAAACCAGTAAGCACACGGCTGAGCAGAGTGTTCTGCCAGAGATGGACAAGTTGCAGCCCCCAGTCTAATGCTGGAGGCAACAGCCCGGCGATAAGTAGCCAGCGTGCCCTGCGATACAGCCAGGATGCATGCGTGCTGATGAAGGGCAGAAGCAGAGTCCCCAGGAAAAGTCCGGCATAGATGCCGTAGCACCGATGACATACGGCCAGCTGAACACCGTCGATCCAGAAAGACCGATCCGGCAGCTGATGGCATACCGGGGCAAAGGCTGCCATCAACCCCACCCGTATCGAGGACGGAACGAACGGTGGGAGTGAAACCATCAGCCAGAGCAAACCGGTGATGAAAGGGGCCAGCAGGCTGCCACGAGCAGGTTGTAACGCCATGGTAATAAAATCCGTCTGTGGACATCCCTCTTTTTAAAGCTATACATTCTGCGCATTGGATGCCAGTTTGTTTTGACATTTCTTCACCCGATACAGGAACTCCACGGAGTGACGGACGGTTGAAGGCTTAGCACTCTCGAGGGGAGAGTGCTAACATATCCTGAACGAATTTTCACAAAAAACGGGGTTGCATCATTCACCCACAAACCACAATGGAGGTGCGCGGTATGGCAAAGGTTAAGATTAAGCCCCTGAGTGACCGGGTAGTGATCAAGCCGGAGCCACCGGAGGAGAAGACGGAAAGCGGTCTGTACATTCCGGACACGGCGAAGGAAAAACCGCAGCGGGGTACGGTCATCGCCGTTGGTCCTGGTCGGGTAGAGAATGGGACCAAGATTGAGATGAGCGTAAAGGAGGGGGACAAGGTGCTGTACGGTAAGTATGCGGGTACTGAAATTACGATCGACGGCGAGGAGTACCTCATTATGCGGGAGACGGACATCCTGGGTGTTATCGAAGAGGAGAAGTAAGCGCTGCGATGTATTCGTGGCGCTTTTTTCGTGATCCGTTGTCCGGAGAATCAGTGTATTAACAAAACCAAGGTGGAGGAAAACGATGGCTGCGAAGCAGATTACGTTTGATGCGGATGCGCGTATGGCGCTGAAGCGGGGCGTCGATAAGCTGGCCGATGCGGTCAAGGTTACGCTGGGTCCTAAGGGGCGTAATGTGATCATTGAGAAGAAGTTCGGCGCCCCGACGGTTACGAAGGATGGGGTAACGGTTGCCAAGGAGATTGAGCTGGAAGACAAGCTGGAGAACGTCGGTGCCCAGATGGTCAAGGAGGTCGCCTCGAAGACGAGCGACGTGGCGGGAGATGGTACGACAACGGCGACCGTGCTGGCCCAGGCCATTCTGACCGCTGGCCTGAAGAGTGTGACGGCCGGCGCGAACCCGATGGACCTGAAGCGGGGCATCGACAAAGCCGTCGAGGCGGCAGTGGCCGAGCTGCGCAAGATGAGCCAAGAAGTGCAGGATAAGAACCGCATTGCGCAGGTGGCCACGATTTCGGCGAATGGCGACAAGGCCATCGGGCAGCTTATCGCGGATGCATTTGAAAAGGTGGGCAAAGATGGTGTCATTACGGTCGAAGAGGCCAAGGGCACCGAGACGACGCTGGAAGTCGTCGAGGGTATGCAGTTCGACCGGGGTTATCTCTCGCCCTACTTTGTGACGAACCCGGACACGATGGAGGCCGTCCTGGAGGAGGCCTACATCTTGATTCACGACAAGAAGATCTCGGCGATGAAAGACCTGTTGCCGATTCTGGAGAAGGTGGTCCAGACCGGCAAGCCGCTACTGATCATCGCCGAGGATGTGGAGGGCGAGGCGCTGGCGACCCTGGTCGTGAACAAGCTGCGCGGTGTGCTGAAGGTGGCGGCGGTCAAGGCTCCTGGCTTCGGCGATCGCCGCAAGGCCATGCTGGAGGACATTGCCATCCTGACCGGCGGTACGGTGGTCTCTGAGGAGAAGGGATACCGGCTGGAGAACGCTACGTTGGACTATCTGGGACGGGCTGAGCGGATCATCGTCGACAAGGACAACACGACGATCGTCGGCGGTAAAGGTGATCCGGATCAGATTAAAGCCCGTGCCAATCAGATTCGGCAGCAAATCGAGGAGACCACCAGCGACTACGATCGCGAGAAGCTGCAGGAGCGGTTGGCGAAGCTGGCCGGTGGGGTGGCGGTGTTGAAGATTGGTGCGGCCACCGAGCCTGAAATGAAGGAGAAGAAAGCCCGTGTGGAAGACGCGCTGCACGCAACGCGTGCCGCCGTTGAAGAGGGCATTGTGCCGGGTGGTGGTGTCAGTTACATCCGCGCTATTCCGGCGCTTGACAAGATTGAGGTCGAGAACGAAGATCAGAAGATTGGCGTGCAGATCGTCCAGCGGGCGCTGGAGGAGCCGCTCCGGCAGATTGCCGAAAACGCAGGCTGGGAAGGCTCGATTGTGGTCCAGCGCGTCAAGGAAGGCGAGGGGGACTTTGGCTTCAACGCGCAGACAGAGGAGTACGGCAATCTGTTGGAGCAGGGGGTGATTGACCCCACCAAGGTAACGCGTACCGCTCTGGAGAATGCTGCCTCGGTGGCCGGCCTGCTGCTGACCACAGAGGCTGTGGTAGCTGAAAAGCCGGAGAAGGAAAAGGCGCAGACGCCGAGCCCCAGCGACATGGAGTTCTAAGCGCGCCCTGACACACCCCCGCAACCCCGAAGCGGGGCTGCCACTGGCAGCCCCGCTTTTTTACAGGCAAAAGTTTTCGTCGCACCTCACCATAAGCCAACACCCTCTGGATTTTTCGCGTCAAAGCGGCTTAGTCCTTTCGCTCAAGATCGCCAAGTATCGCTCATAAGCAAAGACGCGGTTGCGGCGCTGGCCCGTGATCTCACGCACAATGTTTCATTTGCTGCGTTTTGTTTAGCGATCGCTGAATAAGGTTAATTGAAAGGTGTTAATAACGCTTACCCGTCGTTGGTCCATGGCAACGCGAAACTCCCTGCCTTCAGGCATGGGAAAGGGACAGTCCTGAAAAGGCCAACTAACAGAAAAGGGCTTGACTTACAGGTTGCTATTACGACGGGGTCGACGACGTCAGACGGCGGCTTTCCAGCCGCACAGCCTCCGGGCCGAATAGCTGCAACGTCTGTTGCATCAGCGCATCATCGAGGGCAATCAGGCAGCGTCGGCTCAACAGGCGCTGGCGGCCCCCCGGAAGATCGGGGCTGACAAGATCGAAGTACAGTTTGCAACGCCCTGTATGTGCGCGGCAGAGGGCATGGAAGCGATCGAGCTGCTCAGGGTGCACCTGTTCCGGGTCGAGTTGCACCACGAGCGCATCGACCAGCTCTTCCCGTACCTTCCACATAGGCCATAGCTCATCGACCAGCATTTTGACACTGCCCCCACGTACTTCAACCTGTCCTTCGGCCAGTACAACGGCATCGACCTCCAGATAAGGCATGATGCGCTCCAGCACCGAGGCAAAAATGACCAGTTCCCCCTGGCTGGTGAAGTCCTCAATGGTTGCAAAGGCGAGTGGCTTACCATTACGGCCTGTGCGTCGCTGCACTTCCGTAATGATGCCACAGATGCGATGGCGGGGCCGCGTTGGGCGAGGAGTGTATCCGTTGGCCGAGCCGTTGCCTTCGCTCGGATCCGTTGGCCGAGCGATGCCCGTCTCTTCAAGGGTACGCGACAATTCAGCCAGCGTAGCGGTGGCGAAGGCGTTGACTTCTGCGCGATAGGCTTCGAGGGGATGTCCGGTCACATAAAAACCGATCAGTTCGCGCTCTTCTTTCAGGCAGCGGGCACGAGACCAGGGTTGTACAACCGGCAGGTTAGGTGGAGGAAGGGCGGTGCGCGTGTCGCTTCCGCCAAAGAGCGAAGCCTGGCCAGCCATCCGGTCGGCCTGCACTTTTTGTGCGTACTGCACAGCCAGATCGATCGCCTCGACGAGCTGAGCCCGATGCCCTTCCAGTTCATCCAGGGCCCCGGAGCGCGCCAGGGCTTCAAGTACCTTCTTATTGACCGTCCGTAGGTCCAGATGACGTACCAGGTCAAAAATGGTGCGGAAGGGGCCGTGCTGCTCTCGAGCTTTGAGAATAGATTCGATAGCACCAAGGCCAACCCCCTTGATGGCACCCAGACCAAAACGAATGCGACCCTCCTCGACCGTGAAATGTGCCTGACTTCGATTGATGGACGGCGGTAGCAACTCCAGCCCCATGCGGCGGGCTTCCTCCAGTACTACGGCCAGCTTCTTCGTGTCGCCCATTTCGCTGGTCATTGCCGCCGCCATGAATTCGGCCGGGTAGTTGGCCTTCAGGTAGGCGGTTTGATAGGCCACGATGGAATAGGCCGCCGAGTGCGACTTGTTGAATCCATAGCCGGCGAACTTTTCCATCATGTCGAAAATTTCATCAGCCTTTTCGGTGGAAATGCCGTGCAGACGCGCTGCCCCTTCACGAAAGATTTCACGCTGTCGTTGCATTTCCTCCACCTTCTTTTTGCCCATGGCGCGCCGGAGCAGATCGGCCTGGCCGAGCGTATAGCCCGCGATGACACGCGCCATTTCCATGACCTGCTCCTGGTAGACCGGAATGCCGTAGGTGTTTTTCAGGACGGGTTCGAGCAGGGGATGCGGATATTCGATCGGTTCGAGACCATGCTTACGGGCAATGTAGTTAGGAATCAGATCCATAGGACCTGGCCGGTAGAGCGCGTTCATGGCGATCAGGTCGTCGATCGTCGTGGGCTTGAGTTTGCGTAACCACTCCCGCATGCCCTCCGATTCAAACTGAAAGATGGCCACCGTCTCGCCCCGCTGGAACAGCGCAAACGTTTTGGGATCGTCGAGTGGAATTTCATCCAGATCGATCTCGATGCCATGGTTTTCTTTGATGAGTTGCAGCGCGTCGTTAAGGATGGTCAGCGTCTTCAACCCCAGGAAGTCCATCTTGAGCAGCCCGAACTCCTCGATCCATCTGCCGTCGTACTGGGTGGTGACCGTATCATTATCTTTGCCTTTGGCTACAGCTACAGGCACGTAGTCGCTCACGCGTCCTGGTGCGATGATGACACCGGCGGCGTGCACGCCCGTGTGCCGGACCGATCCCTCGAGCACCTCGGCGTAGTGGAGCAGTTTGCGAATCTGCGGATCGTTGCTTTCTTTGAGCGCTCGGAGTTCGGGTACTTCTTCGTAGGCTGTAGCAAGGGTCACCTTGGGGCCCTCGGGGATGAGCTTGGCGATGCGGTCGGCCTCGGCCAGTGGGATGCCCAGCACGCGGGCAACGTCGCGAATGGCCATCTTGGCCCCCATGGTGCCGAAAGTAATGATCTGGCAAACATTCTCTCGGCCGTATTTCTGCACGACGTAGTCGATGACCTTGCCACGTCCCCGGTCATCGAAGTCGATGTCGATGTCAGGCATGGAGACGCGTTCGGGGTTCAAGAAGCGCTCGAAGAGCAGATCGTACTTGAGCGGGTCAATATTTGTGATGCCCAGGCAGTAAGCTACGGCACTTCCGGCGGCCGAGCCGCGCCCGGGACCGACGCGTACGCCGAGCCGACGGGCGGCCGTGGTGAAATCCTGCACAATCAGGAAGTAGCTGGCAAAGCCCATTTTTTTGATGATGGCCAGCTCATGTTCCAGACGCTCGGTCACGTCGTGTGGTAGCGGATCGCCGTAGCGGCGTCGGGCACCTTCGAAGACCAGATCCCGCAGATAGGCGTCCATGTCGCCGTTGTATGCAGGCGGGATCGGATAGTGGGGCATCAGGAGTTGCCCGGTTGGCAGCCGGAAACGACATTTGTCAGCAACTTCTCCCGTCGTGGCCATCATCTCGTCAACCAGACGCGGTTCGAGGGTGGCCAGCAGCGTCTGGCGCATTTCGGCGGGGCTCTTCAGGTAAAACTGATCATTGTCGAAGCGCAGTCGGTTAGGGTCCGATAGATCCTTGCCGGTCTGCAAGCAGAGGAGTACGTCGTGCGGCTCGGCATCGGTACGATCAACGTAGTGGACATCATTCGTGGCAATAACCTTGACGCCGTATTCTCGGGCCCATCGCAGTAGAGTGGCGTTGACTTTTCTCTGGTCGGGCAGGCCGTGATCCTGGATTTCGATGTAGTAGTCGTCGCCGAACAGCTCCAGATACCACTCAAAAATTCTCCGGGCGGCATCTTCACCTTTGTGCAGCAGGGTTTGAGGAATTTCCCCCTGGAGACAGCAGGTGGTGGCGATCAGACCTTCGTGGTATCGAGTCAGCAGTTCGTGGTCAATGCGGGGTTTGTAGTAGTAGCCTTCTAAGTAGGAAAGCGAGGACAGCTTGATCAGATTGTGGTAGCCGGTTTCGTTTTTAGCCAGCAGTACCTGATGGTAGCGGGTCCGGTCGGTGCGGTCATGGCGGCCGAAAGGGGTCAGGTAGAACTCACAGCCGATAATGGGCTGGATGCCAATCTTTTCGGCGGTGCGATAGAACTCCGGTACACCGAACAGATTGCCATGGTCGGTAATCGCAACCGCCTCGATTTCGTAGGCAGCCGCACGTTCCAGCAGGGTCTGAATGCGGGCGGCCCCGTCGAGTAGCGAATACTGGGTATGGCAGTGCAGATGGCTGAAACGACACATGGGAGACTCTGAGCACCGGGTTGGTAGATGATCAGGTACCAGCTTTTCGTAAAGAACAAAGCCCGGCACTGGAATTCAAGACGCGGGTCAAGAATCTTTCAGGCAGATGAGAACGTTTGGGAAAGCGCGGATCCATCTGAGCGAACGGTCTTATGCCCATTGGCCTGCTGTATCTTGACGATCTACATCTGGCGGATCTACTGCTGGTGCAGCGACTGGCACGCGTGTTGAAGCAACTGCCAGTGCCGTTGCTGCTGGTGCACGGCAGCGGAGGTCGGGCAGAACAGTTGTTGGAAGCTGAGGGCTACATTCCCGAGCGACAGCATGGTGTGCTGGTGGCCCGAAACGACCGAGAACGGGCCCTTATTGAGCGGGGGATCCGCGAGACCAATCAACGGCTGGTAGCTGGACTGAACGAATTGCTGATTCCAGCCGTGGGCATTCAGGGAAGCGACCGCGGCCTGTTGAAAAGATCGGGTAATGGCAGGCTCCAGGTAAGGCAGGTAGTATGGTTGGAGCAGTTACTCCGGCAGGGTGTCTGGCCTGTGCTCTCGACGCTGGTCGATTCCGGAGGTCCGCCGGTAGAAGCAGCTGCGGCCGAAATACTGATTGCCCTGGCACAGGCCTGGCCCCCCGGTACGATTCAGGTCCTGCTTCTCTGCAAGGCTCCGGGAGAAGTGGCTGCTCCGGAGGTAGCTGCTGCATGCCGCCATGCCGGCCTGAACCCGTGGACGGGACGGCTGGAGGACTTACCGAGCACGCTGCAAACGGATATTTTTACGTCTATCCGTGGATTTCCTGCTTGACAGTCCCCATGCGGTGTGTTAAGTTGATAAGCAAATAAAAGGGCACCCAGTTACTATCGGGTCCCCGGAATCCAAGGAACCAAACAAACAAGGAGGTTACCTATGAACCGCTTCGAACAACTCCGTGATCTCGTCTTAGGCCTGGAGCAAGATTTCAAAAAGTTCTATGAAAAAGGCAACAAGGCTGCTGGTACGCGCGTCCGTAAGGCCATGCAGGAACTGAAGAAGCTGGCTCAGGAGATTCGCGTAGAAATTCAGGAGAAAAAGAAGCAGATGTAACGCCCGGTTGGTGTCTTTGATTTTGGCGCTTCGTAAAAGGCTATGCGCTGTAAGCATAGCCTTTTTTGTTTCTGAATAAATGTATTCAAACTTTATGCTTAAGCTTTTTAAAATCAATATCATAATTTTTATCCTGGTTGGAGGCATAAACGGAGGCGTGGGGAAGGTGCGGACGCAACCGGCCGATACGAGTCGGGTGGTCTGGAAAAAAAGTCTGAGTACGCGGTTGTCGGCCACGCAGGCTGCCTTCAGTAACTGGGCTGAGGGTGGATTAAACGCGCTGGCGCTTTCGGGTGCGGTTAATGGAACATTTGAGCGCATTTCGCCTGGCTGGCGTCAGCGTTATGATGTGCGGTTGACCCTGGGGGTTGTCAAGCAGGACACGCTGGAGGTACGTAAGGCGGAGGATCTGATCCGGCTGACGGCTTCATGGCAATACCGGGGCGATGGCTTCTTCAGCCTGTTTAACCCGACCATGTCGGTCGATCTGCGTACGCAGTTCGCGCCGGGTTACAACTACACCAAGAATCCCTTTGGGGATGGGCGCCAACCGCCGGTCAAGGTATCCGATCTGTTGGCACCGGCCATTTTTAACCAGGCGCTGGGGCTCACCTATCAGCCGGATGACTGGTTTCGACAGCGGTTGGGGGTGGGCGCCAAGCAGACCATCGTAATGATTCAGCGGTTTCGTGTACTTTACGGACTGGCTTCCGATCAGGCGGTGCGGTTTGAGGTGGGTATCGAATCGCGCACGGAGTTTGATCGGGAGCTGTTTGAAAACGTGCATCTGCGGTCGCGCCTGGGGCTTTTTGCGGCCTTCAACAAGCCAGACCTACCCGACATGCTCTGGGAGAATTTGCTGGAGATGCAGGTGAATAGCTGGTTGGGTACCAGCCTGGAAGTAGTGGCCCTTTATGATCGGGATGTAAGTCAGGAGGTACAGCTCAAAGAAGTATTTTCGCTGGGAGTGACGATCAAGTTACTCTGAAGCGATGGCCACATAGATGCCGTGCAAGCGAACAGTCGGGCTGGCGGGCTGTGGGCTTATCTATGGGGGGCTGGGGCTGGTACTCTGGCCAGTACCGCTGATAGGGTTGCTCCATGTGGAGTCGGCGGCGCTGGTAGCACTGGTGGCGTTTTTTGTGGCGGGCGGGTGGACCTGGCAGTTTCTGCACCAGGGGGGACGGCTGTCCGATGCCCTGCGCCGTCAGCTCTTATTGCTGCTGATCCCATGGGGTCTGCTTACGCTGACGATGCTCTGGCGGCCCAATTGCGACTATGGGCGAGGTGTGGTGTTTTTTCTGCTGTTTCCTCCGGTGAGTGTCGTGCTGGCCGTTGCGCTGGCCGATGCGTTGCATAGTATGGAAGTGCGGCATGGTCGTCGCTGGCTGGCGGGTATCGGATTGGGATTGTGCGTGTTTCCAGTAGCCTACGATCTGCTGCTGTATCCACAGCTTTATACGTACAACCACGTCTTTGGAGGGGTGCTCGGGCCGCTCTATGATGAAGCGCTGGTGTTGCGGCCAGGGTTGTTGAGCTTTCGAGCGCTAACGTTGCTCTGGGCCTACTGGCTGGTACTGGTAGCCCGCTTTCATCGGACGCCGCGCCTGTTGCAGGACAGGTGGTGGCCGGCCTTGGGTGGCGTCACGCTGCTGCTGGGCGCTTTTTACCTGTTGGCTGTGCCGTTGGGGTTTAACACGTCCACGGCAACCCTGATGCATGCGTTGCCCGGCCAGGTGACGCGGGGAGCGGTAACACTGCATTACGATCCCCGCTGGATTACCCGAGAAGAGGCGATGATGCGGGCCTATCGGGCTGCCTACGATTATGATCGGATGGCCCGGCGGCTGGGCATTGTGCATCCGGAACCGGTGCATGTGTTCCTGTTTTCCGATCCGGTTCGGCGGGCACAGCTAACCGGTGCACGCTATACGAGCGTAGCGCTGGTATGGCAGCGTCCACCACAGATTCATCTGTTGCAGGATCGTTTCGATCAAAGCGTGGCGCACGAGCTGGCGCACGTGCTGGTACGTGGCTGGGGCCTGCCAGGGTTGGGCTTTTCACCATGGATCGGGCTGGTTGAAGGGTTGGCCGTGGCACTGGAGCCGCCAGATGGACGTCCGACGCCCCATGAACAGGCAGCTGTGGCGGCCACGCTGATCCAGCAACGCGGTACATCGCTTCGTGAGCAGGTGGCAGCGCTGCTCAGCCCCTGGGGGTTCTGGACCAGTCGCAGTGCCGTAGCCTACACACTGACCGGTTCATTTGTGCGCTACCTGCTTGATCGTTTCGGACCGACGCCACTTCGTCGGGTATACGGCGGTGGGTCATTTCCGGCAGCTTACGGCTACACGCTCGACAGCCTGCTGAGCGCCTGGGAGCAATCACTGACGCGGCTGCCAATCATTGATCGTAGTACGCAAGCTTTTGTGATGCAACGATTTCGTAGGCCGTCGCTCTTTGAACGGCGTTGTCCCCATTACGTACCCCCCTACGCGCGCTCTTACGAGGCAGCGCTGCGGGCACTCAGAGCAGGGGACACACTGCGGGCTGAATCGTTGCTGGACCTGGCGCTGCGTCGAAAGCCTGACTACCTGCCAGCGCTGGAACGCTGGGCGTATCTTCGCCTGCTACAAGGCGATGCCGGAGCTGTGCGAGCACGGCTAATCGATGCCGATACGCTGGCACTACGCGTTCGGTTGCGCCTGGCCGATGCGCTGGCGCTCACCGGTGCACCCAATGCAGCCCGGAACCTGTACCGGCAGCTTTATCGTGAGTGGCCGGCTTATGATCTGAGCGGTCGCGGTGCGATCGCCTTGCGCTACGTCATGGCTGAACAGCCGGACTCACTGTTTTGGGTACTGCGTCAGCTTGAAAAAACACAGGGGCGCTGCAAAATCGCACCTGTCGCTGTATCTTGGGCGCAGGCGCTGCCACTGGGTTGGAACAAGGTGCTGCGCTGGACGGCGCTATGGTGGATGCTTGAATGTGGGGAGGATTCATTTGAGCAGGCTGTTACCCGCGGGTACGCGCTGGCTACCGCCTTACGTCAGGTTGGCGCTTTCAACCCGGCCGCCTGTGTGCAGGAGACGATTTTATGGCAGCAATGGTTGCATTACGTATTCCCCGTGCGTCGCTCGGTCTGCTGTGCCTACTGTGCCTGGTAATGGCCTGTGCAGGTGTTCGGGAAAGTAGGCAACGTACAGCGGGTTCGCCAGGGCAGCGTCCGACGCTCGCTGTCTCGATAGTGGGTCCGCGTCTGCAACCTGATGCCGGGGAGGTCGGGCTGGTTCAGCTCTACCGGGGAGACGACGAACGGCAATGGCCGATTCTGCTGCTGAATGGCCGTGATGTGCTTACCTTACGTTTCGATCTGCTGACCGATCGGGGGCGTCCGCTCTCGGTGTATTTTTACCATGCCGATCACACGTGGCGTCGCGATTTGAGTCCGATCGAGTATCTGGAGGCTTTTGCGCGGGACGATCTTATCGACTATATGCCTTCGGAGCGCACGGCGGTTGCATATCAGCACTACATCTATCGTTTCCCGAACGAAAGCATTCGCTTTCGGCTGAGTGGCAACTACATTCTGCGCGTTACCGAGCAGGGACAGGAAGCAGCTGTACTGTTTGAGCGGGCATTTTTCGTGGTAGAAGGACAGACCCGTGTTGAAGTAATCCTGGAGGATTTTCCGGGAGCCCGAGCGTTTCCATCGGTGCGCCCATTGGCCCGCTTTCGGCCGCCTGTAGAGATGAGAGGGGCTGTGTTTGACTATGTGGTCTGTTTTGTGCGCAACGGTACTTTTGAAGCCATGCGATGCACCCGACGGGTACTGTTAGACGAACAACCTGTGCTACGTTTCTTACTGGAGGAGCCGTTTCCACCGGAGCCAGCCGATTATTTTCTGGATCTTGGGGGGCTGCAGCCCGGAGGACCAATTGAGCGGGTGGATCGTTCGGTAGGGCCACCAGAAGTCTGGCTGGCGCCTGACTATGTACGCTTTGGTGGGAGCGATACCGATCCGCTGCTGCTGGGCCAGTCGGTGGTTGGGCCGGTCGTGCGCGATGCGCCGGGAGATCCGCATCGGACGGCGGAGTATGTGCGTGTGCACTTCGGACTGGAGCCAGAGCGTCCCTGGCGGCGTCCTCTGTGGTTGACAGGGAGTTTTGCTGGATGGATGCTTCGGCCTTCGTACCGCCTGCGATGGAATTCGGATCGACGTCGGTATGAAGGGGAAGCCCTGATCAAACAGGGCTGGCATACCTATCGATACGTGTTGAACGGGGCGCAGCCGGTGCGGGCCAACGCCAGCGCGCTCCCTCGGACTGAAAACATCTATACGGCCTTCGTCTATTATCGGGATGCGGGTCGGGGAAGTGATCGGTTACTGGGCGTCGGACATCAGACCGGGCGGTAGGCCGGCCTGTACATGTGGCAGTCTGTTATCTATAGCGGAGCGGCTTGAATACGCCCCAATGGAAGGATTCGGCAGCAGGAAACCCTCCTGCACGGTGGGGATGGCTGCCTGCAAACTGATTGTTTACAGGTCGTAGCGACCTAACTCTTCACCAAGCTCGGTGGCCGCAAAGTGATGGCGGGCGGTTTCAAGGTCGGCATTGGTCAGGCCCGGGGGCAGATGGACCAACAGTAGCCGACGAGCACCGGCCCGGGATGCCTGGCGGGCGGCGTCTTCGGGGGAGGTGTGGCCCGGGCTTGCGCCGGTGGCTTCGTGGATCAGGATGTCGGCGTTGCGGCCCAGTTCGACCACAGCCTCGGTGGGCTCTGTATCGCAGGAGTAGGCAATCACGCGGCCTGTGGGTCGGTGTTCCAGGCGTAGTCCCACCGTAGGGACCGGATGGATGACAGGCCAGGCCCGAATGCGCCACCGGTCGTTTTCCAGAACCAGGGCGCCCGGTTCGTACGGTACTTCGTGCCAGTCGCGCGCCGGCAGGCCCTGCCAGGTTGTGGTATTGTATGTGTCAAAGCAGCGCCGTGCCTGGTTGATTGCCGCCTGGATGCCATAGATGGGAATAGGATCGCGACGTCCCAGCAACCAGATCCGCTCCATGAACAACGGAAAGCCGCTGGTGTGGTCCGGATGTTCATGCGTCAGAATCAGTGCCGTCAGTTGTACTGGATCCAGGCCAGCGGCCAGCAGTCGCTGAACGACATCGCCACCACAATCGATTACGATCAGGGAGGCTTCATCGGCAACCGCTAACATGGTGGTAGTGCGATGCGGGTCACTTACGGCCGCGCCGGTTCCCAGGAGGTAAAGCGAGGGCATGGCATCTGCTTGACCGATTGGTTCGCTACAGACCGGTCATTCGCAATTTAGTGCAAAACCTCTTGTTTGCCCAGGTGGACATCAACTTTTCACGCGTCTTATCGGGTACGTGTGACCGTATAGTCCACCAGATTGAGAAGCGCGTCCCGGGCATCGCCCGGTGGGTAGCGTTTCAGGATATTTCGGGCTTCGCTGGCCAGCGCTTCCATACGCTCGCGGGCGTAGGCCATGCCGCCATAGGCTTCGGCGAAGTCGGCGACGGTCTGAATGTCCTTGCGGCTTTTTTTCTTCTTACGGACAATGCGAAGCACACGGCGGCGTTCGGCACCCGGCGCCATCTGGAGGGCATAGATAAGCGGGAGGGTTAGCTTTTTCTCTTTCAGGTCGATCCCTATTGGTTTGCCAGCCTCTTCGCCATAGTCAAACAGGTCGTCGCGGATCTGGAAGGCCAGCCCGAGCTTTTCCCCCATCTGATACATTTCTTCAATGATCCGTGGATCGTCGGTAGCGCTGAGGGCGCCGCACTTGGTGCAGGCGGCGATGAGCGAGGCGGTTTTGTCGGAAATGATGCGAAAGTAGGTCGCCTCGTCAATATCCAGGTGGCGCGACTTTTCAATTTGCAGCAGTTCGCCTTCGCTCATGCGGCGTACGGCGTCCGATAGCGCATGGAGCGCGTGATAGTCCCGATGTTCCAGGGCAAGCAGGAGCCCGCGGCTGAGGAGAAAGTCGCCAAAGAGTACGGCCACTTTATTTTTCCAGATGGCATTGATGGAAAACATACCGCGGCGTTGCTCGGCGCCGTCCACCACGTCGTCGTGTACCAGGGTAGCGGAATGAAGCAATTCCACCAGGGCGGCGGCACGGTAGGTAGCTTCTGTAATGCCGCCACATAGCTTGGCCGTCAGCAGGACCAGCAGTGGACGGATCCGCTTGCCTTTCTGGCGGAGCAGATAGCGGGCGACGTGGTCCAGCAGCGGCACCGAGGTGCGCATGGCATCGCGGAAATAGCGCTGGAAATGCTTTAGCTCGTCCGCAACTGGCCGCTGGATGTCTTTCAGCGAAATGGTGCGGGGTTGTGCCGGGGAGGTAGCAGGCGTGGGCATCCCTGTGATGATTCCTGGTGACACATCTTTTCGCTGAAACGACAACGGTCGGTAGAAGTTTGGCCGTTGTGGCTCAGAAAGTGTTGTCAGCACTCGCACCTTCTCTTGAAAGCCCGTATTTTTGTGCGCGAACGTTCACCGAAGTTGTGTTCGGCAATGCAGGAAACACGACAGCATTTCTCGTCGCGGCTGGGATTGCTGCTGAGCGTGCTGGGTATTGCGGTGGGAACAGGAAATATCTGGCGTTTTCCCCGGATTGCCGCGCAGAATGGGGGGGATACAGGGGCAGGCGCGTTTTTGCTGGTATGGATCGTGTTTCTATTCCTGTGGAGCATTCCACTCATTGTCGCGGAGTATGCGCTGGGTCAGAAGGGGCGTATGGGGGTGATCGGGACGTTTGCGCGAGTAGGCGGGCGTTCGATGGCCTGGCTGGGGGCGTTTGTGGCGCTGGTCTCAACGGCGATCATGTTTTACTATGCGGTAGTGACGGGATGGTGCCTGTACTATGCCATCAGGCTGCTGGTACAGCCACTACCGACCTCAACCGAAGTCGCACAGCAATTCTGGGACGGATTCCAGGCAAGTCTCTGGCCCGTGGTATTTCAGGCGGTGGCGCTTGGGCTGGCCATTGCAGTGATCTGGACAGGGGTGCGCGCCATTGAGCGGGCCAACCGGGTGCTGATTCCAGCGCTACTGGTGATTCTGCTGGTGGCACTGGGACGGGCCCTGACGCTGGAGGGTGCGCTGGAAGGCGTGCGGTATCTGTTTACGCCTCAGTGGAGCGATCTGGCGCGGCCCCGGCTATGGCTGGAGGCGCTCACGCAGAATGCCTGGGATACAGGGGCCGGATGGGGGTTAATTCTGACCTACGCTGCCTACATGCGGCAAGAGCACGGGGTGGTGAAGAATGCCTTCCTGACGGGTATCGGTAACAACACCGTATCACTACTGGCTGCGTTAACGATTTTCGGGACGGTGTTTGCCGTGCTGGGGGCAGAGCTGTCACGGGCCGAGGTGCTGGAGGTGATGCGCACAAGCGGGCCAGCCTCGACGGGACTGACCTTCATCTGGTTGCCACAGCTGTTTGCTCGACTCCCGATGGGACATGTGCTGGCCGTGTTGTTTTTCATAGGGTTGACGTTTGCTGCCTTCAGCTCACTGATTGCCATGGTGGAGCTGGCCACGCGCGTGCTGATGGATCTGGGCGTGCGACGTCCACGGGCGTTGGTAGGCGTGGGTGTGGTGGCCTGGCTGCTGGGGATACCCTCTGCATTGAATCTAACCGTGTTCGGTAACCAGGATTTTGTCTGGGGTGTGGCGCTGATGCTGTCGGGCGCCTTTGTGGCGCTGGCTGTGGTACGCTACGGACCCGCACGGTTGCGGCAGGAGACGATAGCGATCAATGTGTGGGACTGGCAGTTGGGGCGAGGCTGGGATGTGCTGATGCGGTGGGTAGTGCCCCTGGAGGCGATGGTGCTTCTGGGCTGGTGGCTCTACCAGGCAGGTGTGGTGTATGCGCCGGAGCGCTGGTATGATCCCCTGGTGCCCTATTCGGTGATGACCTGCCTGGTGCAGTGGGGGGTAGTGCTGGGCGCCTGCTACCTGATGAACAACTGGCTGGTGCGTCGTATGGCGTTGCCAATAGCGATACAGACCAGAGGGTAAACCATGCGTTATGCCGGATTACTCTTAGCGTTTATGCTGGCCCGTATGGCCTTTGGGCAGGGAGTAGACCTGGCTTTTTTGCAGACGCGGGCTGAAGCAACCGGGTTTACCGAGACGACCCGCTACGACGAAGTAATGGCCTTTCTGGAAGTGCTGGAGGCCAGCTCCCACCGGATACAGGTAACGCGTTTCGGGTATACCACGGAAGGGCGCGCATTGCCCCTGGTAATTTACGGGAATGTAGTGAACACAACGGCGGATGGCGTGCGGGCTGCTGTGGCCCCGCTGCGCGTGCTGATTCTGGCCAACATTCACGGAGGAGAAGTCGCCGGTAAAGAAGCCACGCTGATGTTGCTGCGGGCGCTGGCCGCTGGTGTGCATGCTGCATGGGCCGATTCGCTTGTGTTGTTGGTAGTGCCGATATACAATGCCGATGGCAATGAGCGGATCAGTCTGTACCATCGGCCTCTGCAGAATGGGCCCGTCGGTGGGGTGGGCCAGCGCTCCAATGCACAGGGGTATGACCTGAATCGAGATTTTATGAAGGTCGATGCGCCCGAAACACGCGCACTACTTCGAGTAATGCGTAACTATGATCCACACGTTTTTATTGACCTGCATACGACCAATGGAACCTACCATGCCTACCCGCTCACCTATGCTCCTTCACTTCATCCGTCGACTCCTGAGCCCCTGGTGAATTACCTGCGCCAGGTGTGGCTCCCGGCCGTTAACGATACGATCTGGACAAAGTATCGGTGGAAGCTGTTCTACTACGGCAATCTACCCGGACCGGATAGTGATCGGCCCGCGGGCTGGTATACTTTCGATCATCGGCCCCGCTTCGGAACGAACTACGTTGGTCTGCGGGGCATGATGGGATTGCTCGGCGAAGCCTATGCCTATGCTACGTTTGAGGAACGCATCGAGGCGACCTATGCCTTTCTGGAGGCGGTGCTCTCGTTTGCCGCTGCCCATGCCCGAGAAATTCGGAGACTGGTCGATCAGGTACGTCAGCTATCGCCTGTGGGCCAGCCTGTAGTGTTGCGTGCGCGCATGACGCAGGCTCCTCAACCCGTGCTGGTGCTACTGGGAGCCGTCGATTCGTTGCGGCATCCTTACACCGGGCAGCTCATGCTGCGTCGCCGGCAAGAAGTGTTTCCCGAGATGCTGCCCCTGTACGATCGTTTCGTGCCCGCCGAGACGATCGCCATACCTCAGGGATATCTGGTGCCCGCCGAACTCGACCGCGTACGCGATCTGCTGGACGTCCATGGCATCCCTTGCATGCTTGTGGAGGCCGGGCGCACGCTGGAAGTCGAACGCTTCCGCATCGATTCGGTAGCCGTCGCCGCACAACCCTATCAGGGACACAGAGGACAGGAGGTCTATGGAGCCTATGAACGGCAGATGCTGACGACCACGGCGGGCAGCTGTCTGGTAACTATCGAAGGACGCACTGGTCGCATAGCTGCGTTGCTGCTGGAACCACGCTCCGATGACGGTGTGGTGGCCTGGGGCCTGCTGAAAGATCGCCTGATGCCCGGACGCTACTATCCCATCGTCCGCGTACCCGTTCCGTGAGAACCCCCATGGGTTGCTTGCTGTACCAGCAGGTAATGAGACCAGCATAAACAAGGGTTGTGCATTCGTTGCGCGTATCTGACGCGGGCCATGAAACGACTGTCAGCCGTTCAACTTAACGCGGGCTCATACATACACGGGCCAGAAGTTTGCGGTGCGATCCATGCGATAATCAACCCATCGAGCCGTCTGCTTATTAGACCGATGAGACGTGTTGTCGCTATTGTTTTAGGGGGGCTGCTGACAGTGACCGCCTGGGCTCAATTGCCGCTGGCCGACCGACCGATGCCTTCGGTTGACGGACAACAGGTAACCCTGGCCCAGCTTCGTGGGTCGCGCGGGCTGGTCATCGTCTTCTGGAGCAATCGTTGCCCCTGGGCTGATCGTTATGAGGCCCGAGTGAAAAAACTGGCGGAAATGTACAAAGTCCGGGGCGTAGCGTTTGTGCTGGTGAATGCCAACGATCCAAAAGCTTTTCCGCAGGAGTCACTGGAAGCCAGTCGGCGACAGGCGCAGCGCAGAGGATACACGATACCTTATCTTCAGGATAGAGGAGCAGCTCTGGCGCGGGCCCTGGGCGCTTCACGTACGCCGGAGGTGTTTGTGTTTGATGCGCACAATCGGCTCATCTATCGGGGAGCGATCGACGACAGTCCAGGCGATGCCACCAATGCGCAGCGAACCTATCTACAGATCGCGCTGGAAGCCCTGCTACAGGGCAAAGCACCGCCAACAACCGAAACAGGTGCCTTCGGCTGCCTGATTCGATTCCCGCAGGATAGGCCGTGAGAGAGGGATTGAACGAGCGGGTGCAGCGTCTGCTGACGCTGGCGCAGCACTGGCGTGAACCATCTTTCCCGGAGCGGCAGGAAGCCGTCGAACAGGCACTGGCGGCCTCGGACTTTCTGACAGAGGAAGCGGCGGCGTTTGCTCTGAATCAGCAGATGCATGCGCTGACGGAACAGGCATTGCGTCGCTTCGTGGACATGCTTCCGCCAGCGTCCGAGCAAACCGTACTGCTCTGGCAGGCCGATCGGTCGCCGCTGGCCGGCTGGCAGGAGGCCCTGTTGCTCTGGATGAGCGGACATCGGGGTACACTGGTACTGACCGAGCCGGCAGCTACGCTGGTCGGAGCGCTGTTACGGGCCCTGCAGGTCGATACCCTGGTGGTCGATACCGAGCCACGTCTGAAGACGCGGCTGGCGCAGGTGGATGTTTTGCTGGTCGTGGGAGACGAGACGATCCACCAGCAGGTGCAGGAGGCACTGGTGGAGAGCGGACCTGCTCCTGTCAAAAGCTGTTTGCTTCCGTTGCGCTACGGGGTGGCTGTACTGGATGGTCATGAGACACCGGACGAGCTGGAAGGACTGGCGGAAGATGCGCTGCTTTTTGAAGGGTTTGGCTGTCGGAGCGTCCGTCTGATATGGGCGCCGGAGCATCTACCGCCCGATGCACTGCTTGAGACGCTGTCGCTATTTCGGAGCGTGTTTCCGGCACATCCGGCCACGCCCGGACGCCTGAAGATGCCCCGGGCATGGTTGAAGGCAACCAGCATGCCACACGCCTACGGCGAAGGATTGGAATTTCTGATCAGTAAAGGAGCGCCCGAGCCACAGACACCAGGACATCTGCGCTGGGTCTCCTACCAGCAGCTTGAAACGGTAAAGGCGTGGTTAAGCGACTGTGCCGATGAACTTTCCGTTGTTGTAGCACGGCCTGTGCTGCTCGAGCAGTTGCCGGCATTGCCCGGACGTACAGAACCGGGACGGGCGCATCGTCCTGCGTTTCCAGATACACTGGGCACAACGCTTGAAGTGCTCCGAGCATTGCTGACTTAACCGTTCAGTCGGCCGCACGCTCGTCCAAATAGGTGCGCAGCACGCTGATTACGTCGGTTTCAATAGCCTCCCAGGGCACTTCTGCACGTTTGGTTACCGTAACGAACTCCGGTAGGATGAGCACATCACAGACGCCTTCAATGGCAAACAGCGCAGAAGCCAGTGGATGTGCCGCAGCGGCTTCGGCCGAACGAAAACTCAACAGGCCTTTGTCAATAAAAGGCTGGCCCGGTGCTGTAAATTTGAGACTATTGGGGTTAGGGGTCGGGTGGCGTTGAAGTCCTGAAGCCAATGATTTTTTCCAGAAACGCATAGAGCTGAGGGATTACTTTCTGCGGTAAGTGGTAAACGAAAAGCCTGGCGCCTGTTCGGGTTCCTTTACAGCACACCTAAGTAAAGTCTATGCAGACGACTCCTTCACAGCATCTACAACGCCTGCGACAGCAGATGCAGGAGCTGGTAGAAGACCTGCGGACCTGGGTGGAGTTGCGGCTGATGCTCACCCAGTTGGAAATTGAAGAGCGCATCGAAACACGGATTCGCCAGCTTCTGGTTCGGGTAGTAATCGGCGTGTTGGGCGGGCTTGCCGTCGTATTTGGGCTGGTGGCTGTGGCGCTGGGGCTGGGAAGCTGGCTGGGGCATCCCGGCTGGGGGTTTCTGGTAGTGGCCCTGGTGCTGGCTGGCATAGCGGCTGTGCTACACCTTGGGCGCCGACGGTCCGGTGCCCGCGAAGCATCGAAAGCAGCCGATCGAGCATCTGCTTAAACCCGGCGTTTTGCGGACGATTACTACAGGCAGGATATGACGTGGATTGACCCCCGCTTTCGTGGAGGTACAGCATGACCACCTATGAGCTGACGCAGCATCTGCAGGCGCTGCTGCGAGCCACCGATAAAGATCGGCAGTTCGTCCGCTATGTGTTCGTGCTGGCCCGGGCCTACGATCGGCTTGCTATCGAATTGATAGAGGGATTGACCAGCCGCAATCTGACACTGTTTTCCCGGAAGCACCATGCTGTTCGTGATGCCCTCTCCGAAGTGCGTCGGCAGAGTGAGACGTTTCCGGTTGGCCAGATTTTTCATGAGTTGATTGAACTGCAGGAGGAGCTGGGTCGGTTGACCGAGCACTTTGCCGAATCCAGTCAGGAGCAAGAGGTGCTTCAGGGAATCACGACGGAGGTGCACAGCTTTTATGAAGTTTTCGAACAGTTTGTTCGCACAGCCAGCGATGGCGCTTTTGGTGCATTGATGCGGGCAGCCCATCGGCTCCATCTTCGCCTTCAGATGCTGCGTCAGGTGCTTCGGCTGATCTGTGGTGCGCTGGATACACCGGCAGACGTGCACGAGGGATGCCGGTCTCTCACGCTGCTATTTGACCAGGGAAGCGATTATGAACGGATGGTGGGATGTCTACAGGCTCTGGAGGCAGCCTATCGTCATCTGGCAGCGCTCACAGGGATTACTGAACCGGCACTATCCGTACAGCGCCTGGAGGCTGATGGACGGTTGCGCGTCAGCGTAGCCGGGGCGGCCCGGTTGATTGAGGTGTTGACCGGATTGCTGGAGCGCTACGTAACGTTTCGGATGCACCTGGACGGCTCGGCAGACGATCAGGTAGGCTACCGCATCGGGGCTACCCAGTCGTTGATTAACCTGGTCGATGTGTTGAAACAGGCCGGGTTGGTTGAAATGCTGGACAATGAGCCGCGCCTGAAGCAGTGTGCGCTGGAATTGTATCGGGAACTGGAGGTGCTGGTGAGCGATGGCGCTTTGTTGCAGATCAACGATTGGCACCTGGGTGAGCTTTCGGCGTACATCTCCGATGGCCGAGCGCCTCAAACCCTGACGGCCTGAGATACAATATGGCAACAACCAGTCCGCTACGGCGGGTTCGCCTGGAACAGGCCCGGGTTCGTGCTGACCGACGTGCGGCGCTGGAGCAGTTGAGCGAGCGACTTTTCCTGCGGCGATCCTTTCTACAGTTAAGCCCGGCCGATCAACGGTGGCAGCGGCCAGAGCTGGTGCAGCTGATGCGGCGGTACAGCCGGCTTTATCGAACGATCAGTACACCCTTCGACGGACCTTTACTCTTTGCGCTGGGGTACTTCCGGATCCGAGCGGACGAGCTGGAGCCAGTCGCCGAAGCGATGCCCCTTGAGGATCCTGAACGACTTGTCTGGTTGCTCAGCGAGTTTTTGCAGCCGGGGGCCCGCTTCTGGGTGGAAGAGAATGGGATGTGGCAGGGATGGCAGATCGTGGATGAAGGGCAGCTTCAATCCCTGTCAGAGAAGTAAGCCAGTAGCAGGCGCAGGGCATTTTCTGGAGACATTTCTTCTGAGGGCTTCTGGTCCGGCAGCAATACGATGGCCGTCTGATATCGCCCGGAGGAGGTCAGGTGGTCGTAGAGTCGGAGGGCTGGGCAGCGTCCCTGAAAGGCCAGGAGAGCGGTTACCTGATGGGGACGTCGAGGATAGGGATCGTCGCTCGGAAGAAGACGCCGTAGGTGTTCAAGCACCTGACGAAGGACAGCAAAAGAGGGTTCGGGTAGTTGAATGAACAGATCGACGGTATAGTCTCGACCAAAGTCGATTTCTACCCGGCTGTAGTTGGGCGCGTCGGGTTGCCAGTTAAGACGAAGACGGCCGCATCCCTGGGTGAGTTGGGCAATGGCTGTCGCCAGCTCATGAAAGCGGGTAGTCAGTTCGTCCTGAAGGCGCTGGTAGGCAGCACTGAGGGCATATGGATCAGCTTGCCCGGCGGCCTCCATAGCAGCACGATAGGCGGCTTCCTGCAGCCATTGTTGTAGCTCGGCGTCGGCGTTGAGCAGGTCCTCGATCTTGCGAAGGGGTTGATGCAGCACTGGTTGCAACAGGGCAATCCAGTCGTCGCGTGAGCGGTGGGGCATGGCTCAAGAGGCCGATTCGTCCAGCAGCGCTTCCAGTATCGGACGCATGGCTTCGGTCGGGAAGATGCCGAGCACCTGGTAGCGCATGCGTCCGCTCCGGTCAATAACCACGGTGGTAGGAAGGGCCCAGACGCCGCCGTAGGCTTCGGAGATCGACCCATCGTCCAGCACGACGGGATAGTTAATTTGAAAATCTTCAGCAAAAGGTGCGACCACCTCGGCCCCTCCTTCATCAAGGGAGACGCCCACCACCAGCAGGCCCCGGTCACCCAGCTCACGCTGCAATGCAATAAGATCAGGAATCTCTGTACGGCAGGGCGGGCACCAGGTAGCCCAGAAGTTCAACACAATGACCGAGCCCCGGTGAGCACTCAGGCGAAACCGGGAGCCATCCAGGCGGGGCGCTTCGAAGTCCGGTGCCGGCTGAGGCGGTTGAATTTCTTCCACACCGGGCAGCAACACCTGCTGGGAAAGGGCCACCTGCTCGGACGACTTTGATCGACAACCGACCAGCAGCAGACTACTGAGCAAGGTGATCAGAAGTATCCAGCCGGTCCAGCGTCTGGTTGAGTGCATCCAGGGTAATAGCATAGTGGGAAGCGTGAAAGATTACCTGTCCATGATAAATTACAAAGGCCTGGGGACTTTCATGGCGAACCTCCAGGCGACGAGCGACAGCATCGGAGACCGGACGGGCTGTCTGCACCACGATCTCATAGACCGGTACGGATCGGCAGGCGGCCAGTTGGAGGAGGATTTGCCGGACATGGTGACTGATGCCACAGTGCCGACTGTGCTTGAACAGCACAATTGGTTCCTGATAGGAGTGGGCCAGGGCTGCTTCCAGCTGCGCCTCATCCGTTACAGGAGTGAGCAAAAACTTCGGTATTGCTGCGGGCATTGCGTGAAAAGTCCTTGATAGGTAGGGCAAAAAAATGAGCGTGCACCGCTCGGAACATCGGATCTTGATGGTGCAACCTTTCGTTGCGACGCGCGCATAAGACGCTCTTAGCAGGCTTTCGTTTCGTGTTATAGAAAAACGAGGCAGTCAACGATGCAGACCGGAGCTGAACACGTTCGCTGGGATCTGACTGATCTGTATTCAGACGAGGCTGCTTTGCGACAGGATCTGGAGCAGGCGCTGGCTGAGGCCGATGTATTCGCCAGCGAATACCATGGTCGGATTGGCTCGCTGAATGCCCGGAGACTGGCTGCAGCATTGCATCGTTACGAAGCGATTCTGGATCGACTGGGCCGTGCCTACACGTACGCCTATCTACACTGGAGCACCAATACGGAGGATCCGGCCCGGGGGGCATTGTTGCAGTACGTGCGGGAGCGTTATACGCAGGCTACACAGCGGCTGCTGTTTCTGGAGTTGGAGTGGGCGGCTGTGGACCCGGGCCGTGCCCGAAAGCTCCTGGCCACCAGGGCGCTGCGGCCTTATCGGCACTATCTGGAACTGCAGCAACGGCTGCGTCCGCATTTGCTCAGTGAGCCGGAGGAAAAGATCCTGGCCGAAAAACGGGTGACCGGCCGGGATGCCTGGAGCCGCTTCTTTGACGAGCTACTCAGCAGTCTGCGCTTTGAGCTGGACGGCCAGTGGCTGACCGAGCAAGAGGTACTGGCTAAACTGTATGATCCGGATCGAGAGGTGCGGCGACAGGCAGCCCTGGCCTTTACGGAAGGATTGAAGCCCCGCATTCGAGAGCTTGCCTATATCTTCAATACCGTCCTGGCCGATAAGGCTTCCGAAGACCGACTACGCGGCTACCGAACCTGGATCGAAAGCCGTAATCTGGCCAACGAGGTCAGCGACGAGATGGTCGACGCGCTGATTCGGTCGGTCACTGAGCGCTACGACCTGGTAGCCCGTTTCTACGAGCTCAAGCGTCAATTGCTGGGGCTGGAGGCGCTGTACGATTATGACCGGTACGCTCCGCTGAAAGAGGCCAGTACACGCTATCGCTGGGAAGAGGCGCGCGCGCTGGTTGAGGAAGCCTACCGGGCCTTCCACCCACGCATGGGTGAGATCGCCGCGCAATTTTTTGAGCGCCGCTGGATCGATGCGGCCATGACACCAGGCAAACGAAGCGGTGCATTCAGTCATGGGGCTGTCCCCAGTGCGCATCCGTACATTCTGCTCAACTACACGGGCACGATTCGCGACGTGCAGACGCTGGCCCACGAACTCGGTCATGGGGTACACCAGTACCTTTCGCGTAAGCAGGGCATTTTGCAGGCCGACACCCCACTCACAACGGCCGAGACGGCCTCTGTTTTCGGGGAGATGCTGGTCTTTGAACGACTCATGGCGGCCGAAGAGGATCCGTCTAACCGGCTGGCCATGCTGATGGGCAAGATTGATGATACGATGGCCACCGTCTTTCGACAGGTGGCCATGAACCGCTTTGAAGATCGCATGCACAACGCCCGGCGTCGGCAGGGTGAACTTTCGGTAGAGGCCTTTTGCGACTTCTGGATTGAGACGCAGCAGGCCATGTTTCGAGGGAGCGTTACGCTGGGTGAGCACTATCGGTACTGGTGGAGCTATATTCCGCATTTCATCCATACGCCGGGTTACGTGTATGCTTATGCGTTTGGTGAACTGCTGGTACTGGCGCTCTTTGCCCGCTATCGCCAGGAGGGGCCTGATTTTGCCAAACGCTATCTGCAGTTGCTGGAAGCCGGCGGTTCGGACTGGCCGCACGTGCTGGTTGGCCACCTGGGCGTGGACCTGACCGATCCGAAGTTCTGGCACGAAGGGCTGCAGGCGATCGAAGACCTGATTGCGCAGGCCGAAGCACTTGCTACCCAGGTGCAGGAGGAGCTGGCCGTCTCGCACTCGGCAGGCAGTGCGTCGGGAGGATAAAGCTGAAGAAAACCAGACGTAGAGGGCATCATGAAAAAGCGATACCATCAACTTGGAACGATTTTGATCGGGCTACTGCTGAGTGGAGGGAGCGTGCAGGCCCAGTTTGCCGGCTTCGAAGTGGTCGCGTCCGATCCTGCCCCGGGCGCTGTCAGTGTCCCCCTGGAGACCATCATTTCGTTTACTTTTTCAACACCGCTTCCAGATTCACTGCTGGCCTCAGGGCTGGACTCACTGCTGGGTGCCGGGTTTGGGGTGCATCCCTGCGATCAGATTCTGGTAGGCGGGGTTTCTCCCTGCACGCAGCCCGTACAGGGAACGATCAACGAAGAGGGACGCACCATTTCCTTTGCGGTAACGCACCTGGCACAGACCACGTACACCTGGACGGTGCCGGAGCTGATCGTTTCCGATACAGCAATCGCCTTCAGGACGTACTTCCTGAAGTATGCAACCGCGGAGGTGCTCGGCGGTGTGACCGTCCAGGGGTCGGTAATGCTGGCTGGTATGGGAGCTGGGAAGGTTGCTTGGCCTTCTGCGAAACACCAGACGCATCCGGACGGCTGGGTTTCGTGGATGCGGACGCTGGTGCGTCCGCATGTGCCGGGATGGGATCGGTTGATCCCTTCGCTGATGGATCCGGTCGTCCAGGCTGCGTACCAGCCGAATGCATATAAGCAAGGTGCTTCCGAAGGGCAGCAGGTCGATCCAACCGGCATGATTGTGGTGCTTCTGGATCGCTATGGGTATCCTGCTGGTGGTGCGGTGGTGACAGCCGAGGGTACGTTCCGCATAGCCAATGTGGAGCAGGGCTGGTACACGCCGCAGGGCATCCTGCTCGATTACGATCGGGTAAACGGCCGACTCCGGGTTGGTTTCGCCATGCTGGATGAGGATATGGATGGCCAGGCCGACTCGATTCAGGTAAATGGCAGCGATATATCCGGGGTGGTGCTGACCGGACAGGGGATCGAGCTGCTGCGCATCACGGCGTTACAGCAACTGGAAGCGGCCGGTATGATGGCAGCCTCTATGCTGGAAGGGCCGGCCAGCCTGATCGGTATTGCTGCGGCCTCACTACCCCTGTTTAAAGGAGAGCCCGACGGGAAAGCGCTGCTCTGGATTTATCTCTTTGCAGGTAGCGGCACAGATCCCCAGATCTTACTGCTCGTCCAGGGCTCCCCGGGGACATTGGTCCCGCTGCCGCTTGGATCGGTCTCGACGCTGAACCTTCCAGTGCCGCTTGCTGCCCTACCCGACGTTTTTGTGGATAGCGATGTCGCCGTAGCGGCGGCCGAAGCCGGCGGCGGTACCGAGTTTCGAGCAATGGCCAACAATGAGGTTGTGATGGCAATGCTGGCCGGGATTTTTGGGCCATTGAGCGAGATGTCAGAGTTCGTGTACAGCGATCCGAACGTACCGGTATGGGTGGTGGCCTACCTACGTCTGGACCGGATGAGCTATCTGGCCGATTCGCTTACCGGGACGATTCCTGCCAAGCAACCGGAAGTAGAGGTAGGCCGCGTGTTCTATGTGGATATGCAAGATGGCACGCTGCTGGGGAGCCGCTCCATGGTACGGACCACGTCCGTTGAGCCATTACCGGGCGAGGTGCCCCGGCAGTTTGCGTTGGAGCCGAACTATCCGAATCCGTTCCGTACCGAGACGGCTATTCCGTTCACACTGGCGCGGAGCAGCCCGGTCCGCGTGGAGGTATTCAACCTGCTGGGGCAACGAGTGGCCACGCTGTTTGAAGGCGTACTGCCTGCCGGGCGTTATGTGGTCCGATGGGTGGCGGCAGATCAACCGGCTGGCTTTTATCTGGTACGCCTGCAGGCAGGAGAACGTCAGCTCAGTCGGGTGGTGATGCATCAGCGATAGGAAAACAATTCAGTCATAAAACGTTGTACAGGCAGGCGACTCCGTAACGGGTCGCCTGTCTTTGTCTCTGGTGTTCACGGAAACGGAGGGTTCGTATTCATGGAAGGCAGACTGCAAGTCGTTTATCGTCTGGCGGTTCCTGTAGAGGAACAGGGGGCGTTTGCACGGGCGTTGTTGCTGGAACAGACGGTGGAGACACCGGAAGAGGTGGCGCGGCGGGTGCCGGCGGTCCGGGAGCGTCTGATGGGTGAGATTGTAGAGCTGGAGCTGCTGGAAGGGGGGGGAGCGCGGCTGGCGTTGCGACTGCCTGTGGAGACGGCCGCCGTCGATCCAGCGCAGTTCCTGAATGTGCTCTTTGGCAATGCCTCGTTGCACGATCAGGTGTTGCTGGAGGATTTTGAGTTGCCACCGACTCTCCTGGAGCGTTTTCCGGGTCCCCGGTTTGGTATTGCGGGGGTACGCAAATGGCTGGGGGTGCCGGATCGGCCGTTGACGGCTTCGGCGCTGAAGCCTGTGGGGCTTTCGATGGATGAACTGGTGGTGCTCTGTCGAAGCCTGGCGGAGGGGGGAATCGACCTGATCAAAGACGATCACTATTGGGGCGATCATTCGTTCGCGCCGTTTGAGCAGCGCGTGCGACGTTGTCAGGAGGTGGTGCAAGAAGTTTCAGCGCGGACCGGCCGACGCATCGTGTATGCACCGAGCCTGTCGGGTACACCTTCCGAGGTGTTGCGGCAGGCGGAAATTGCCCAGCGCTATGGGGTAGGAGCTGTGCTGGTAGCACCCATGTTGCTGGGCCTGCCGTTTTTCTATGAGTTCGTTACGCGCTATCTGGAAGTACCTGTACTGGCCCATCCCAGCTTTGCCGGAGCGCAGCGCATCCGTCCGGAAACGCTGCTGGGAAAACTGTTTCGTCTCTTCGGGGCGGACATGGTCATTTTTCCGAGCTTTGGGGGACGGTTCAGCTATAGCCGGGCGACCTGCCGGAAACTGGCCGAGCAGGCGCGTCGGCCCTGGGGAGCTTACCGACCTGCATTGCCGGTACCGGCCGGTGGCATGCAGGTGGAACGAGCGCGTGAGCTGATCGAGTTTTTTGGCCGCGATGTTATGCTGCTTATCGGAGGCAGTCTGTTACGGGCGCAACCAGGCCCGGAACTGACTGCTCGGGCACGTGCGCTGGTCGAAAGTGTCGTTGAGGCCGCTGCTGCGCTTTCCGACTCGGATTCTATTTAGTCCAGCTGGCGTAGTGTACGGGGATAGTCACTGAGTGTCTCAGCGCCCGTCTCGGTGATCAGCACGTCGTCTTCGATGCGAGCACCGCCACGTCCGGTCAGGTAAATACCAGGTTCGATAGTGAATAGCATGCCTGGCGCCAGAGGGTCGGTGTTGTCGCTCCGGATATACGGCGGTTCGTGGATTTCCAGACCGAGCCCGTGGCCGGTTCGATGGATGAAGTAGGGGCCATAGCCGGCCTGTTCGATCACCTGGCGGGCAGTCTGGTCAACGGCGCCGGCGGGTATGCCTGGTCCGGCCTGGGCACGAGCTGCTTCGTTGGCTTCGAGGACGATCTGAGTAATGCGTAACAGCTCCTCATCCGGTGTACCGAAGGCAAACATGCGCGTCAGGTCGGCGCAGTAGCCTTCGATCCGAGCGCCCCAGTCGATCAGGATAAGGGTCGGAGGCGTAAGCGGGCGGTCGCCGGGTACGGCGTGCGGATTGGCACTTTCCGGGCCGAATGCTACGATGGGCGCAAAAGGGAGTTCAGGGTCGCTGCCGGCCCGCAGCAGCTGCAACGTGAGTTCGGCCGCTACCTCGCGTTCCGTGATGCCCGGACGAATCGCTGGAAGGGTAGCTTCGAGCGCCTTCCAGGCCACTTCCAGTGCACGGCGTGTGGCGGCAACCTCTGTCGGATCCTTCTGGCTGCGCAGGCGCCTGATCAAGGGTTCGGCCGAAGTGAATTGCAGCTCTGGAGCTGCCGTTTCCAGCAGTTGAAGCTCCAGCAAGCGAAACCACCGGGGTTCGACGCCAATGCGTGCCCGGCGGAGTCCACAGAAATGCAGGGCTCGGGCAAAGGCGTCAGACCAGGCATTCGGGTTTTCCCCGTAGGGAAAGGCTTCGAGGGCTACCGGGAGGGTTTCCAGTTTGCCGGTTTCCAGTTCGGGTAGCACCAGGGCTGGCTGACCTGAGGCCGGAAAGATTCCGACCACCGGACGTTCCGACAGGTGCACTTCAAGGCCCGTCAGATACGTCAGGGTAGGGCTGGCGTTCAATGCTACCGCCTCCAGGTCAGTAGGCTGCAACAGTTGTTGCAGACGTTGCAGGCGTTTCGTATAGGGTGTCTGGTTCATGACTGCGAGGTTCGTTTTGAAACAGGTGACCGAAGCAAAAATAACGTCGGGCTGGATAAAAACGGGTGGTCCGAAGCTTGCCGGGAGAGCTTTCAGCAACCTTTTACAGGGATTCACGAACTCCGAGTATCTTTGTCCGTATTTTCCGGAAACAGAGCGGAGCAAATGGGCGCAGGGTAGCATGCAGGGGTTCCATGCGCTGGGTTTGAATCACGAAACGGCTTCGGTGCAGGTGCGCGAAGCGTTTGCCCTGGACCGAGCAGCCAAGCGGCGGCTCTATGCGGTCTGGCAGACAGTGCGAGGTGGTGAGCTGATGCTGGTCTCGACCTGCAATCGGACGGAGGCTTATCTGTACGGCACCGAAGAAGACGTCGCGGCGATTCGTGCTCTGCTGAGCCAGCATGCGCATCGTCCCTGGCCTGCGCCTGAAAGTTTTCATTTTCAGGATGAAGCTGCCCTGCGCCATGTGCTGGAAGTAACCTGTGGGTTGCGTTCGCAGGTGCTGGGCGATGCGCAGATCTTCAACCAGATCAAGGAAGACTATCGGCTGGCAGTCGAGGTGGGCAGTGTGGGCACCGTCATGCATCGGCTGCTGCATAGCGCCTTTCGGGCAGCCAAGCGCGTAGCGGCCGAGACGGACCTGCATCAGGGGACCACGTCGGTAGCTGGCGTGGCTGTCCAGGCTGCCCGTCGCTACTTTGCCCGACGTGGGCATCCGGATCTGGAAGGCGTGCGTGTGCTGGTGGTCGGGGCCGGTGAGATGGCGCGACTGGCTATAGAAGCGCTGCGCGCACTGGCGCCTTCCGTGCTGATGCTGACCAACCGTACGCAGCGGCATGTCCATGCCCTGGCACAACCCGGGGAGCAGGTAGTGCCCTGGTCGCAACGGGCGCAGGCGCTGATGCGTTGTGATCTGGTGATAGTGGCCACCAGCGCCTCGGCTCCTGTACTGACGGCCGATATGATGCCCTCGCGTTGCCCGGACCATCCGCTATTGCTGATTGACCTTTCCATTCCGCGCAACATTGATCCGGCCATCGATCGGCTGCCAGGCTATCAGGTGTTAGACCTGGATGCTATCAAGGCTCGTCAGGCGGCCGTAGAGGCCCGGCGACACCGGGCGGCCCGGCAGGCCCGCAAGATCTGTGAGGAATTGCTACACGAGTTCGTCACCTGGTATTTCCATCAGCAGGCGCTGCAGCCGGCTATCCAGGCCATCCGAGAGACGTTTGAAACCATCCGACGTCAGGAGATCGAGCGGCATCATCGACGCTTTTCAGAGGTTGACCGGGAAGAGCTGGACCGGCTAACGCGCTCGATCATGCAGAAGCTGTTGGCCATTCCCATTGTGCGACTAAAGAGTATAGATCCGGACAGTATTGACTTCGTTCGGGGCATTCAATTGTTGGCCCAGCTCTTTAGCCGGCCCAGCTGTGAAGAAGTGCGGGACGTTCAACTACCTGAGCCCTCGGTGTTGCTGGAGCGAGTGCGGGCGCAGGGACCCTGTCCGTTTGTTGAACGACCAGGTGCCTCTCCGGAACGTTCTGCCACGGATCATGCCTGAGCCTACGCTGACTCTCGGCACGCGCGGGAGTGCACTGGCGCTGCAGCAGGCTACTCTGATACGTTCTTTTCTGGAGGCGCATGGGGTGTCGGTGCGGGTGGAGGTGATCCGTACGACTGGCGATCACATCCAGGATGTACCGCTGGCGAAGATCGGGGGGAAGGGGTTATTCACCAAAGAGCTGGATCAGGCACTGCTGGCAGGACGTATTGACCTGGCCGTTCATTCGCTGAAGGATCTGCCTACCGAAATGCCCGAGGGGCTGGTAGTGGCTGCTGTTCCGGAGCGTGCGGCCCCCTGGGATGTCTTTGTGGCTCATCCAGATTTTCCGGGTCGGTTGGAAGCCCTGCCGAAGGGGGCTGTGGTCGCCACGTCGTCGCTGCGGCGTCAGGCGCAGCTGCGGGCCTGGCGGCCGGATCTGCAGGTAGTGCCGGTGCGTGGTAACGTCGATACGCGGTTACGCAAGCTGAAGGCAGAAGGATGGCATGGGCTGATTCTGGCCGAAGCCGGGCTGGTTCGTCTTGGGTTGCAGAAGCATGTGCGCCAGCGTATTGCGCCTGAAATCATGTTACCGGCGGTCGGGCAGGGGGCCCTGGGTGTGGTCTGTGCCGAGGCCAATCGGGAAGTATGTCGGCTGCTGCAAACACTGCATCATGCACCTACGGCGGCTGCCGTGCAGGCTGAGCGTGCATTTCTGCATGCGCTGCAGGGGGGGTGCCAGGTACCTGTGGCGGCACTGGGCATGGTGGATACGGACGGGACACTGATATTGCGGGGGCGGGTGGTTTCGCTTGACGGCCGACGGCTGGTAGAAGACGTGCAGCAGGGGGCTATGACGACGCCGGAGGCTGTCGGGGAGGCCCTGGCCTCCAGATTGCTGGACCGAGGGGCTCGTGCCATTCTGGAAGAAATACGCGGGAAGCTACAGTCGGACGCTTCCGTATAGAACAGTCTGGAGCGCATGGCCAGGCATGTGGTTTATCTGTTGCGGGCGGAAGCTACTGCTTCAGATCCTTTTGTCGAGCAATTGCAGGCGGCTGGTTATCGGCCGTTTGTGCTGCCGGTGCTGGCCATAGACTGGGTGAATACAGAATCCCTGCGGGCAGTGTTGGCCCATCCTGAAGCCTACAGCGGTTTGATCTTCACCAGTCCACGGGCTGTAGAGGCCGTACGCAGGCTGAGGATACCACTGGAAGCGTGGAGGGCGCATCCGGTGTATGTGGTGGGACCGCGTACCGCGGCGGCCGTTCGGAAGATCGGCTGGGAGCCCCGGGGAGAAACAGCAGGTTCTGGCAGTGAACTGGCCCGTCGGATACAGCAGGGAGCTCGTCCGATCTGCCCCTTGCTGTTCCTGTGTGGAGCGCGACGACGGGAGGAACTGCCGACGCTGTTGCGCGCAGCAGGCTTTCCCCTGCAGGAGCTGGTCGTCTATGCGACCAGACCCCTGGTACCTGCATTGCCTGCGGAAGCGCCGACGCCCGACTGGGTCGTATTTTTCAGTCCGTCCGGGCTGGAGGCGGCGCGTCGTCTGCCGTTGGCCTGGGAGCAGGTGCACGTGGCAGCCATTGGCCCCACGACGGCTGTTGCATTGCAGCAAGAAGGACTGCGAGTAGCTGCCGTTGCCCGGACACCAACACCGGAAGGATTACTGGCAGCCATGCAGGAAGTAACGGATCGGATATGACCATGTGGATCCAGCGCGAGATCACGCTGCGGCCGCGTCCGCGCGGTTTTCATCTGATTACCGACGAAGTGCTTGCACAGTTACCAGAGTTGCATGCGGTGCGGGTTGGACTGCTCCACGTGTTTATCCAGCATACTTCGGCAAGCCTGACGCTCAACGAGAATGCCAGCCCGGAGGTACGGGCCGACTTTGAGCGATACTTCAGCCAGGCCGTGCCTGATGGGGCACCCTATTTCGTGCATACGCTGGAAGGCCCCGACGACATGCCGGCTCATATCAAGGCATCGCTGCTGGGAAGCAGCCTGCTGCTGCCTGTACGCAATGGACGGCTGGCACTGGGTACCTGGCAGGGCATTTATCTGTGCGAGCACCGCAACCGCGGCGGAGCCCGCCGTCTGGTATTGACGCTCTGGGGAACAGGTACGTGAGGGGCCTGGCGGGTAGCTGAAGGTCGCGCCCGCTATCCTCACTCGTGTGCTGGTTCCAGAATGAGGGTGGCCAGGGGAGGAAGCGTCAGTTCCAGATGAAAGGGACGGCCATGCCAGGATTCAGGTAGGGCTTCGACGCGGCCCAGGTTGCCCATGCCGCTGCCGCCGTAAGCTGTCGCGTCGCTGTTCAGCACTTCGCGCCAGGGACCGCCTACTGGAACGCCTACGCGATAGTGCTCGCGGGGAACAGGCGTAAAGTTCAACACAAACAAGAGCATGTGGCCGGCGTTCTTACGCAGGTAGCAGATAACACTCTGCTCGCGATCACTGAAGTCGATCCACTCGAACCCTTCCGGCCCATCGTGCCACAGAGCCGGATTGGTGCGGTAGAGGTGGTTTAGATCACGTACCCAGGTCTGGATGCCCCGATGATAGGGCTGTTCCAGCAGGTGCCACTCGAGCTGGGTGTCGTGGTTCCATTCATGGAGCTGACCGAACTCACCGCCCATGAACAGTAGTTTTTTACCTGGATGGCCCCACATGTGACCAAAAAGCAGCCGCAGATTGGCCGCCTTCTGCCAGTCGTCGCCAGGCATCTTGCCCCAGAGGGAGCCTTTGCCATGCACTACCTCGTCATGTGAGAGGGGCAGGACGTAGTGTTCCGAGAAGGCGTACCACAGCGAAAAGGTTAGCTCGTCGTGGTGATATTTGCGGTAGAGCGGATCACGACGCATGTAGTTCAGCGTGTCGTGCATCCATCCCATGTTCCATTTATAGAGAAAACCGAGGCCGTTGTTGTAGGTAGGGGCGGACACTCCGGGCCAGGCTGTCGATTCTTCAGCAATCGTCATGGCCTCGGGGACGTGCAGGTAAATCGTTTCATTGCACTTTTTGAGGAAGTCGATGGCTTCCAGGTTTTCACGGCCGCCAAAAATGTTGGGCGTCCACTCTTTACGGGAGTAGTCGCGGTAGAGCATAGAGGCCACAGCATCGACACGCAGCCCATCCACGTGGTAGTGATCGAGCCAGAACAGCGCGTTGGAGATCAGGAAGTTGCGCACGCCTGGCTTGTTATAATCGAACACGTAGGTGCCCCAGTCAGGGTGGTGCCGCATTCTGGGATCGTCGTATTCGAACAGGGTGGTGCCATCAAAAAAGACCAGCCCCTGAGGATCGGCGGCGAAATGGCTGGGTACCCAGTCGAGGATTACGCCAATGCCGCGCTGATGCAGGTAGTCGATCAGATACATGAGGTCCTGCGGCGAACCGTAGCGAAAGGTGGGCGCGTAGTAACCGACGACCTGGTAGCCCCAGGATCCGTAATACGGGTGTTCCATAACTGGAAGCAGCTCGACATGCGTAAAGCCCATCTCCTGTACGTAGTCGGCCAGTGGCTCGGCAATTTCGCGATAGGAGAACGATTCGCCGGGTCGCTTATGGCGCCAGGATCCCAGATGTACTTCATAAATGGAAACCGGCCCGTAGAGGCTGGCCGGGCCTTTGCGACGCTGCATCCACGCTTCGTCGTGCCAGGTGTAGTCAAGGCGGGTGATGATGGAAGCGAGTCCTTCGATGGGGCTGCCGGTAGGAGGTTCCATGGCAAAAGCATAGGGGTCCGTTTTATCGGCCTGATAAAAGCCATGGCGGATACGGTACTTGTAGGCATCGCCCGGGCGAGCGCCGGGTACGTAGCCAGCCCACAGCTCCTTACCGTAACGCTCCAGCGGGTGGGCTTCGGGATTCCAGTTGTTGAAAGCACCGAGCACTGAGACGGCATCGGCGTGGGGAGCCCAGACGCAGAACCAGGTGCCTTTGTCGTCTGGATGGGCGCCCAGCTTGCGATAGCTGTCGTAGAACGTCCCGGTTTCCCAGCGCTGGATGTCGTCTTCAGTTAGCCAGCTCATGGGCAAAACTCCTGAATCCAGATTTTTTGGTTTATCAGACATGCGCCGTATTTTAGGGCGCCTACCGAGAGCTGGCTCCAAAGATACAACGAACGGTGTGGAAAAGGATGCCTGTGGCTTCTGAGTTTGGACGAAAAGCGCGTAGGAAGATGCGCCCAATAGCCTGCAGACAGCAGCCACTGGGAGCTGGTAGTGGAGAAAGACTGAAGCGGCTACGTACGTTGTCGTAAAAAATGCGGTAGGAGAAGGAAAGTGTCCTGAGCGGTGTGTCTTTTGCAGTAAGCTGTCGTCAGTCCACAACGTGCAGAATATGTCGGAACACGAACAGCCGATTAGCTCAGTCCAGGCCGTCTGGCCGGGCCGCCCCTATCCGTTAGGAGCCACCTGGGATGGACTGGGCGTTAACTTTGCACTTTACAGTCAGCATGCCGAGGCGGTAGAGCTGGTATTGTTTGACCATCCAGACGCCCCTGCGCCTTCCCGGACAATCGAGGTGACGGAACGCACAGGGCCGATCTGGCATGTCTATTTGCCCGGCCTGCGTCCCGGCCAGCTCTACGGATACCGCGTTTATGGCCCCTATCGTCCGGAAGAAGGACACCGCTTCAATCCTAACAAAGTGCTACTTGATCCTTATGCCAAAGCGATCGGGCGGCCTCTTCGCTGGCATGACAGTCTCTTCGGATACAAGATCGGCGATCCGGCCGGGGATCTGTCCTTTTCGGAAGAAGACAGCGCGCCGTACGCACCGCTGGGGGCTGTAGTGGAAAGCTGCTTTGAATGGGGCGACGACCAACCCCCGCGCATTCCTTGGGAGGACACGATCATCTATGAGACCCATGTCCGGGGACTTACGAAGCTGCACCCGGAAGTGCCAGAGCCTCTGCGTGGGACGTACCTGGGACTGACCTGTGAGCCGGTGCTGGAGCACCTGAAGCGGCTGGGAGTAACGACCATTCAGCTGCTGCCGGTCCATGCCAAGGTGCATGATCGACACCTGATCGAACGGGGATTACGCAATTACTGGGGGTATAATCCGCTCAGCTATTTTGCTCCGGAGCCTGAATATGCAACAAACGGGCCCATCTCGGCGCTGCGTGAGTTCAAAATGATGGTTCGGGCGCTGCACGCGGCAGGCTTTGAGGTGATCGTGGATGTCGTTTACAACCACACAGGTGAAGGGGGAGTGCTGGGCCCTACGCTCTCGTTTCGAGGCATCGACAACCGGGCCTATTACAAGGCAGATCCAAATAATCCACGTTTTCTGGTGGACTACACAGGAACCGGCAATACGCTGGATGTGGGCAATCCTTACGTCATCCAGCTCATCATGGACAGCCTGCGCTACTGGGTCACCGAAATGCATGTCGACGGCTTTCGGTTTGACCTGGCGGCTGTGCTGGCCCGTGAGCTGTACGATGTGGATATGCTTTCGACCTTTTTTCAGGTGATTCAGCAAGATCCGGTACTGAGCCAGGTCAAGCTCATTGCCGAACCCTGGGATGTAGGACCGGGAGGCTACCAGGTAGGGCATTTTCCCTGGCAATGGACCGAATGGAACGGCCGCTATCGCGACACCGTGCGCCGATTCTGGCGTGGTGACCGCGGACTTAACGGTGAGTTTGCCACCCGTTTTGCGGGCTCCAGTGATCTGTATGAGCGTAGTGGCCGTCGTCCGTTTGCTTCGATCAACTTTGTCACGGCGCACGACGGATTCACGCTGGAAGATCTGGTTAGCTACGAAAAAAAGCACAACGAGGCAAACCTGGAGGGCAATCGGGATGGCATGGATGAAAACTACAGTACAAACTGCGGGATAGAGGGGCCTACTCAGGATCCGTCGGTATTGGCCTGCCGAGAAGCCCTGAAGCGTAGCCTGATCAGTACACTTTTTCTATCGCAGGGGGTCCCGATGCTGCTGGGAGGAGATGAACTTTCTCGTTCACAGCATGGCAACAATAACGCCTACTGTCAGGATAACGAGATCAGCTGGTATAACTGGCAGCTCGACGAACGCAAACAGCGCTTCCTGGAGTTTGTTCGTCAGGTGATCTGGTTTCGCAAGCAACATCGGAGTTTCCGACGCCGGCATTTCCTGACCGGGTTGCCCAACGGTGGGGAGACCCCCGATGCGGTATGGTGGCATCCGGAAGGAAGACTGATGCGGCACGAAGACTGGAGCGATCCAGAGTTGACCGCCTGGGGACTGTTGCTCCATGGGGACGCCATCCAGGGCACCGACGCACATGGTCGTCCTTTCCGTGACGATACCTTTTTGATTTTGTTCAACAATGGAAAAGAGATTGTATCGATCAGGGTGCCCGAAGTGTGCTCCTGCGGCAAACCCCACCACTGGGAGGTGGTCCCGATCTTTCGACGCGATCTTGAAGTCACGACCTGTGCACCTGGCGACACACTACCGCTACCGCCCGGTGTGTTGACAGTGCTGGTGGCTATTCCACCGTTTTCCTGAAGGAACTCTGCCGATTACCAGTGCTTTCCAGAGGCATCAATGCCGTCAAACACAAACCATTGCTGGTGGTGGTGAACCGTTTGCCCGTCCTTTTGAGTCTGATATGGCTTTTGGCAGGGTGTGCGGCGACGCGCAGTGTACAGGAGCAACGAGGGCCAGCTCCGGAAGAGGTCCCAATAAACTGGGCTATCTACGAAGACTTTGAGCCTGCTCGGTATCCGGATCCCCCGCCGCCACCGCTTGTGGTACAGCACGAGGTGCCCGTGGAGCTGATGGAGGGACGTGCCGGTGCTTCGGCAGTGCGAACGGTGGAGGGTTATCGGGTTCAGATTTTTCTTACCGAGAGCAAGGCAACGGCCGATAGCATTTACGCGACGGCGGCTGTCTGGTGGCGCCGGATGGCGGCGCAGGGAGCGCTGGAGGGGATTCCCGGTGCCCATGCGGATCCTCCACCGATCTATATTGTTTACCGCGCGCCTTACTACCGTATACGGCTGGGAAATTTTCGGACGCGCGAGGAGGCCGAGCGTCTGCGGGCGTTGGCCGCACGTCGTTTCGAAGGGGCGTTTGTTACGTCTGATCAGGTGATCGTTAGCCAGTAGCCCTTCAGAGGCGCACGTACGGACCGATAATCGGGTGCCGGCGGAGTTGTTCGGCTTCTTCAGGCGTGGGACGCGTTGGACGATCCCGGTTTACGGCTACCATGCACAGAAAGCCGAGCGTTTCGTTTTCATCGGCCTGAAATTGATGCCAGGTCCAGGCCGGGATATGAATCAGGTCGAAGGGGGCGATTTCGCAAATTTGCTCGCCCACGATAGCGCGTCCCCGACCACGCAGAATCAGGACCGCGTGCACATGCGCGTGTCGTTCGAAGGTAGAGTAGCCGCCTGGTGCCACTTCAAAGTAGCGCAGCTCGGCCGGAAGGCCACTTTCAGGTCCGAACAGCACCTGGCGGGTAATGTCGCGAAAGTGCGTTCCTTCGGGCTTGTACTGCTTGAGCGGAACGGTTTCCCAGCGAAATCCTTCGACGTCAGGTTGAAAACGTCGGCAGGTAGCCGGAAGTGTCTGAACAGCAGCCATGGCCGTTTTCGGCTTGAAAGATGTCGGTCTTTGGACGATACAGTGGGGGTGCCTGTGTAGTTCCGAGGCTGTCGTTTCTTGAGGATGAGATCATCTATTTTTCCGCAGATTGTACCTGTTGACTGGCGTTTTCCGGAAGAGATGGCTGCGCTGTGTCTGGCGTTTGCGATCCAGGCTGATCAAGCGGATAACCTGGAGCGTTGGATGCAAGCTTTGACACCAGAAGTGGCATCGTCCAGACGTCGTGCGGCGTTGGAGGCGGTACGGATGTTTTTTGAAGCAGGTCTGGGGATGGCGCTGGTGGCGTGGGTGCTGGAAGTGCGAGCACCGCGCTGGTCGCGCAGGCGGCGGCGGCATGTGTTGCAGGTGTTGACCGACTGGGCTGTGGCCTGCGGAGCCCCTCGGGAACAACTGCAGATCCTGTTTAAGCTGGAGCAACTCGATAGCCTGCGTGGTCGGGAGATAGGGCGCTACGGGGATCGGCCGCCCCGCTAACGGACCGATTGAGCCCGGTGCCGTTCGAGCCAGGTGCTGAGTCCCAGATAGAAGGGCACGCTGAGCAGGGCCAGTGTAAGATAGACGGAAGGATTCAGCCAGGTAGCTGTCAGGTAAAGCAAACCCAGCAGCAGCAGGCTGTAGCGCAGGTAGCGGAACAACGGGGCAAAAACGTCAGCGACAGAGGCGCCGGCCAGGTGCAGTAGCACACTCAGCTGGATGGTTCGTCCCAGCGCACCGGTCAGTCCGAGCAAGAGCAGCGCTGTTTCGGGATGCCCATACAGGCCCCCTATAATCAGGGCGAGGGTTTGAAGCAGAAAAAGCAGGGCGCTTGTAGCCAGGTCGGTGCGCTGGCGTTCCAGTACGTCGAAGAGGCGGCTCAGGGGGGAGGCCAGACCCGCCAGCAGGAGCCAGGGCGTGATCCAGGCGGCATACTGGCCGGCCGTCCGCCACGGTGTCCCGAAGACGAAGGCGAACAGCTCAGGGCCCATCATGATGAGCAACAGGGCCGGGTAGAGTCCGATCTGAAGCAGGCGGTGGTAGACGCGGAGGGTAAGGAGACGCAACGCATTGCTGCGACGTACCTCGGCAGCACGTACAAAGAAAACTTGGCCGGTAGCCCCACCCACCAGCCCCATGGGAACGGTCAGCACCATAAAGGCGCGTCCAAAAAATCCCAGTACCTGAGCATCGAAAAACGCCAGCAACAGCAGGAAGGGAAGTCGCATGCTCAGGGCGTTGAGCAGAGCGGCCGGAAGCGTAAACAGCGGAAAGTGGCGATAGCGGTGAGCCAGGGCGTGCAGCGGAGGGGAGGGCTTCGACAGAATCGAATGGGTACGATGCAGACGCCAGCTGTAAAGCAGCAGGGTACTCAGGTGACCGCTCAGGAAGCCCCCAATGAGACCGGTAGCACCGGCCTGTATGGGAGGCAGGCCGGCCACCAGGCGCACCGTTGCGGTCGTGGTGGCACGCAGGGCGGTGCCAGCCGAAAGCGTACGAAATGCCTGTCGGCGCATGAGCCACAGTTCGGCCAGGCGGCCGCTACCCATGAGCAGAAGGGTGGGGGCCAGCCAGGGCAACCAGTCGGCCAGTGCTGTTCGATGCTGCAGGAGCAGGCGGGCCGGCAGGCTCAGCAACAGGCAAAGCATGCTGAGACCAATGAGCACGTATACGGCAAGCCGAAGCAGGCCACGGGCCTCGGCGTCATCGGCAGGAAGCAGCAGGGCGTCTTCGTAACGAAGCGTACCCAACACGAACAGCAGACTCACCAGCGCTACGAAGGCGTCCAGTATCCCAAACGCTTCCGGAGTATAGAGCCGCGTCAGCAGTGGCTGCGTCAGATACGAGAGGGTCAGCGCCAGCGACGAGCCGGACAACAGCGTCAGCACTGGCCTTCTCAATGAGTGAGCGTGTGAAGACGGGGGCGGGATAGGGTCCATGGGTTCAGTTCAGCGCAGGCCTGGCACGTGACGTAGCAGCGCTTGCAGCAAAGATCGGTCGTAGGTCAGCCGAAAGTATAGCCGCAGTTTCGGATTGAAACGGCGCTTGAACTCGGCGATAGAGGGTGTATTGGCTCCGACAAAGTCGAACCACCGGAATCCTTCGGCGCGAAGTCGTGGCCACAGGTGTCCCAGCAGTACGGTCATTGCCGGACCAGGTTTGCTGCCGGCCAGCCAGTACCAGACGCGGGGGGGGTGTACCATGAGGGCAACGGCTGCTTCGGTATGTCCCGTTGCATGCTGGGCTCCAAACAGCCGAATCAGGCCGGAGGTTGCAAGTGTTTCGAGTAGGGGTGTAAGGCGAGGGGCCGGGGCTGGTGGACGGCGGTGATGACGCTGGTAGCTGGCTTCCACAAGGTGGGCCAGGACCGGAGCCAGCGCCACATCTTCGATCAGCCGGTAGGCGGAGGCCGCTTTTCGAAAAAGGCGGCGTGGATTTTCGGACCAGTGTGTGGGGGAGGTCTGTGCCAGATCGATTTCGTAGGTGTAAAGTGGGTGTGCGTGCCAGCCGCTCCAGAGGGCCGGACGCACGTCAAGCCATTGGGGCGGTAGGTGCAGGTCAATACGGGCATAGCGCCGGGTCAGTGCAGTCAACAGACGACCGGGCAGAGCGGCTTTATCACTGGAGGTCGTGCAGATCAAAGGTGATTCCGGCAACAACGGTGGGTGCGTTGCCAGACGCCAGGGGCCCTGTTGGCGAACCAGCAGGGCTACGGCAGCTGTGTCGTGCGTTTCGGCTTCCTCGACTTCGACCACCTCAATCGGCCGATCAAAAAGCTGTCCCAGGGCTTCCAGGAAGAGCGGATGTGCAAACGGCGACGCTCGGGTAGCCTGTAGCGCTTCCCAGCGTCGCCGTCCTTCTGGATCGTCCAAGCGGTAGAAGACCACGAGCGTGCGCGAACGCCTGACGTTCCGGCTTCAGAGAATATACTGACTCAGATCCCGATTTTGTACAATGCCACGCAGCCGCTGCTCCACCAGATCGGCATCTACGACGATCTTGCGATCTTCGGGTACATTATCCGGCACGTCGAAAAGGATATCTTCCAGAAGTGTGGTCAGCACGGTATGCAACCGGCGGGCGCCAATGTTTTCGACCTCTTCGTTCACGCGGGCGGCAATTTCGGCAATCTTGCGAACGGCTGCATCGGTGAATTCAATCTCAACGCCTTCTGCTTTCAACAGGGCCTGGTACTGCTTGAGCAGCGCGTTTTTAGGTTGCGTCAGGATCTTGTAGAAGTCCTCTTCGGTCAGGCTCTTTAGCTCTACGCGGATGGGAAAGCGGCCCTGCAGTTCCGGGATCAGGTCACTGGGTTTGGCTACGTGGAAGGCCCCGCTGGCAATAAAGAGAATGTGGTCAGTGCGAACCATGCCATATTTGGTCATGACACTACAGCCTTCCACCAGGGGCAGCAGGTCGCGCTGCACCCCTTCCCGTGATACGTCCGGGCCACCGCGCGCACTGTCCCGGGCCGCTACCTTGTCGATTTCATCGATAAAGACAATGCCCGATTGTTCTACCCGCTCCAGTGCTTCGCGCGTGACTTTGTCCATGTCAATCAGTTTCTGTGCTTCCTCCTGGGTAAGGATTTCGCGCGCTTCGGCCACTGTGACACGGCGTTTTTTGCGACGGCGACCTGTCAGGTTGCCGAACAGCTCCTGCAGGTTGACGCCCATTTCTTCGATGCCCATAGGCCCGAAGACCTGGACCATGGGCATGGAATCCGAAGCTACCTCGATTTCGATTTCGCGATCGTCCAGTTCGCCTGCCTTGAGCTTTTCACGAAAGCGTTGGCGGGTGCGTTCGCGGCTTTCCGCCTCGGCCTGGTCAGTAACCGTAGAGGCGGTGCTCTGTAGGAAGAATCCTGGTCCGGGCATTGCCTGCGGTTGAGGCGATGGCTGAGGAGGGGGGACCAGAATATCCAGGATGCGTTCTTCGGCCAGCTCACGGGCGCGGTCGCGCACGCGTTGCTCGTGCTCTTCACGCACCATGTTGACGGCAATGTCAACCAGATCACGGATCATACTGTCCACGTCGCGCCCCACATATCCGACTTCGGTAAACTTGGTAGCCTCTACCTTGATAAAGGGAGCACCGGCCAGCTTGGCCAGGCGGCGGGCGATTTCCGTTTTTCCCACCCCTGTAGGGCCGATCATCAGAATATTGTTCGGCACAATCTCTTCCCGCATCTCTGGCGGGGCATTCAGCCGACGCCAGCGGTTACGCAGGGCAATGGCTACGCACTTTTTGGCTTCGTCCTGGCCGATAATGTATTTATCCAGCTCTGCGACGATCTCGCGTGGCGTCAGTTCACGCTTCATCCCGGCCTCCTGATGGGTAAGGGTTTCGGCTTCCATAGCAGACAGGTTGACGATTTACAGCGCCGAGGGTTCTTCTCCGGCGGCATCTTCAACGTGATCGTCGTTAGATAGATCTCCGTTGGTAGGGGTATCCAGGTGGGTCATTTGTTCCAGGGTTTCCCGGATGCGGTGCACGTCTGGATGGTTCTCATGCAGGATGAGTACGGTATAGTCATAGGGGAAGCCCCGTCGCCGTTCCAGGCGAACTGCCCCTGCAGCTTCGAGGCGGTGGATGAGTTCTTTAGGCTCTACGTCGGGTTCATCGAGTGCTTCCGACATTTTTCGGAGCAGAGGAGTCAGGTAGATTTCCTCGTAGCGTCCAAAGTGTTCAACGATCAGCTCAAGGGCACGCAGGGCTGCCGGATCGTCGGTCAGGGGTTGCAAGGAAGCGGAAGACGTAAGGGAGGGGGGAGCGGGGTTGCCGGGCAGATGCGTCAGTAATTGACGGAGACCGGCGTGTTCCAGAATCGGGCGTGGATCGAGCAACAGGCGATCGCCCAGGCGCTCGTGCACCAGGTCGGAGGGTGGCGTCAATTGGAGCAGGGCCACCTGGCGCCCGTGGCTACGCAGGTGTTCCATCAGGGGTAAATAGGAAAGATTGCCGCTGACCACCACAAACGTCTGCACCTCCGGGTGCGTCTGTAACATCTGGAGGGCGTCGATGGTGAGCTGTAGCTGACGACTTGGAGCCTCCAGGCTGGAGGGAATCAGGCAGGGCTCGATCCCCTGTTCAGCAAGGGCGCGTTGAATGGCCAGTCCGTCAGGGTATTGTTCGAAGTCGGCATAGGCCCGGCCGCGTACTACACGAAATCGGCGGCGTGCCAGCAGGTAACGACGGAGGCTGTAGAGCAGATCGGCCAGCTGTCCGTTGATGTCGGAATGCGTTTGTAGATAGCGTGCAGTTTGCTGATACAGGTTTTCGTAGTCGACAAAAAGCGCCGTGGTTCGAGTCGGTTTTCTGGAATGCATATGAGCCATTATTGGTGCAAAAATTATTTTTTGTTCTGGGAGACAATCTCTAAAATGGTAAGCTCATGGTTGGTGTAGATGCAGATGTCGGCCGCAATGGAGAGGGCTTCTTCGACGATTTCCCGGGCCGACAGGTCGGAGCGGTGTTTGCGGAGGGCGCGGGCAGCTGCCAGGGCGAAGGGGCCGCCAGATCCAATGGCTACGATATCGTCGTCGGGCTCAATCAGGTCACCATTGCCGCTGATAAGCAGCAGCCGGTCCGGCGAGGCCACTGCCAGCAGCGCATCCAGGCGGCGCAGGTAGCGATCGGTGCGCCAGTCCTTGGCCAGTTCGACAGCCGCGCGTAGCACATTGCCGCCGTGTTGCTGGAGCTTGCCTTCAAAGCGTTCGAAAAGCGTCAGAGCATCGGCAGTGGCACCGGCAAAGCCCGCCAGAATTTTTCCGTTATAGAGTGCGCGCACCTTCTGGGCGCGGCGTTTCATGACGGTGTTGCCCAGTGTAGCCTGGCCGTCGGCGCCCAGGGCGACTTTGCCATTGTGTCGTATGCCCAGGACGGTAGTACCATGTATCTGTTGGTGGGGCATGGGTTGTCCGCGGTCCCGTTCGCGTACAAGGTGCGGTCCATGAACGGCCAGAGGGGAGGGGTTGATCCCGTCAGTGACGATAACGAGCGAGCTGTTCCACAAAGGCATCGATGGTACGACGGACCTGGCGGGTGGGTACGGTGTAATGGTTGCAAAACAGCGCAAAAGCCAGCAGATGACCGTCGGGCGTGCGGACGTATCCGGCCAGGGCGCTTGCGTTGGAGAGGGTTCCGGTTTTGGCCCGAACGTTTCCACGTGCGCGGCCGGTGCGGAAGCGGTCCTGGAGCGTGGTTTCTGCTTCACCACCGGTAGGTAGGGAGGCATAAAACGTATGCCATACTGCGCGATTCGGATGATGAGCCATGTAGGCCAGCAGGCGGACTGTGGCTTCGGGTGTAACGAGATTCTGGGAAGAGAGGCCGGAACCGTCTACAAACTGGATGCGGCTGGTGTCGATACCGGCCCGGAGCCAGGTGCGTGCGGCGGCAGCCAGTCCCATTTCGGCAGAGCCGGGATGCAGGGTCGTATCGGTAACCGGTCGTTCAGCACCGAGCGTCCGGAGAAGCATCTCGGCGTACAGGTTCTGACTCCGACGGTTGATAATGCGCACGATCTCCGAAAGCGGCGGTGATGTGTAGGTAGCCACTGTCCACAGGTTCGGGGCGCTGTAGTCTGGTTTGATCGAAAGTTCGTCCACATCGACCGGTCGCCCTTCAATGGCGATACCTTCGGCCAGCAATACCTCACGTAGAACGTGTACGAAAAAGCGGGTAGGATTGTGGACCGTAAGCGATTCGGTATCGCGACGACCTTCGGGCACACGGCTGAACAACAAGATCGTATTGGTACCGGGAAGGCGCTGATAGCCTTCTTTCAGTTTCTGGCCGGCAGGAATCGTATACGTCTGATTGATGAGCTGGACGTAGGTGGTTGGCGGCTCCCAGGAGATGCGGCCTGGCTCGCCCGGTCGACCTGCTTCGATGGTAACGTCCACGCAGTTGTCATTGAACGATAGGGCACTGATCTCAGCGGCATACCAGTAGGTCAGGTCGTCCCAGCTCCAGCCTGTGCCGAGGGGTGTGTCGTCGAAGTAGTCGTCGTCGCCGATGAGATCGCCGGTGATACGTCGGATGCCGTAGCGACGCAATGAATCGGCCCAGGTGCGAAAAATGGCTGTGCGGTCGCCATCGGTAAAGCGGCCCCCGATTGCCGGATCGCCAGCACCCCGGACGATGAGATTGCCGTGAAGGACGCCATCAATGACAGGACCGTCGGCTAACAGTCGGGTAGTGTAGCGATAATCAGGACCGAGTTGTTCGAGGGCGGCTGCTGTGACGAACAGCTTGGTGACAGAGGCGGGCGTGAAGTTCTGGCGGGTGTGGCGCGCATAGAGTACGGTACTGTCCTGCAGATTCAGCACAAGCGCTCCCCAGAATGCTGGTTCATAGGTGGGCGCGTCAAGCAGGTGATCCAGTGTGGCTTGCAGCTGCGCAGTCGATTGCGCACGCAGTGCGCCTGTCCATCCTGTCAGGCTACACAGCAACAGCAGAAACAGACCGGATCGCAGGTGCATAGCTCAGGGCATGTTAGCGAGATCCAGTTGTTGGCGTTCTGAATCGGGAAGACGCAGGATCACGAACACATAGGAGGCTCGGTCCAGCGGGGAAGCGGGTTCCAGGTAGATACGCAGCGTATTCAATCCGGGCAAACGGATCACGTCCGTGATGCGGCCTACCGGGAAACCCGGAGGAAAGATGTTGCTGTAGGGAGCGGTGACCACCAGCATACCGGGCTGTACGGGTTCGGTTCGGCTGACCGACTCCATGAGGAGGCGACGGAGCTGCTCACCATCCCATCGCACGATACCCATGGCCCCGATAGGTTGAATACGAGCTGCCACCCGAAAGTCTGTGTTCAGATAAGGAAGCACCCGCGCATAGTGCGAAGTAACCAGGACGACCGTACCGATGATGCCCTGATCGTCAACAACGGCCATGCCGGGGCGGACACCGTCGATACGACCCACATCAATCGTCAGAAGGTTACGTTGCCGGGTGATGTCTTTAGCCACGATCCGAGCAGCGCGGACTGGCAGCGTGCGGAAGGTGTCGCGCAGTGCCAGCAGACGGGTCAGGCGTTCATTGGCAATCAGCGCTTCACGGGCACGTGCCAGCTCGCCGGCCAGGCGAATGTTTTCGGCACGGAGGCGTTCGTTTTCCTCCAGGGCGCGAAAGTAATGACCCGCCCAGGCCAACCGCGCTTCTACCCGAGCTGCCAGCTCCAGGGTCAAGGCACGTAGACCCTGCAGGATCGGCCTGTTATGTGCAAATAGCAGGCTGAGCGCCAGGCCCAGTGCTATCAGCAGGAACAGGGCATCGACGAACCAGTGCGTGCGCGTCATGGTCAGAGCAACACTCGCTCGTAACGTTCGAGCTCTTCCAGCACCTTGCCGGTGCCGCGCGCCACGGCCGTCAGTGGATCCTCTGCGACATAGATAGGCAATTCTACGCGATTGCGGATCATGGCATCAAGACCTTTCAGCAGGGCACCGCCCCCTGTAAGCATGATGCCACGTTCCAGGATGTCGGCACCCAGCTCTGGTGGCGTGCGTTCCAGGCATCGGAGCACAGCGGCAGCGATCTGGCTGACCGGATCGCGCAGCGCCTCACGAACGTCTTCCGAAGAGATGGTTCGAATTTTGGGGATACCGGTGACCAGGTCGCGTCCTTTGACCGAAAGCTCCAGTTCGGGATCAAGTTCGATGGCACTACCGATTTCGCATTTGATGCGTTCAGCAGTGCGCTGGCCGATCAGCAGGTTATGGTTACGTTTGAAATACTGAATGATGGCGTTGTCCAGTTCATCACCACCGACGCGAATCGACTCGTTGACCACAATACCGGCCAGGGCGATGACGGCAATTTCGGTAGTGCCCCCGCCAATGTCCACGACCATGTTGCCTACGGGCTCCTCTACATTCAGGCCGATTCCGATGGCAGCAGCCATGGGCTCGCTGATCAGATAGACCCGTTTGGCACCAGCGTGCTCGGCCGAGTCGCGCACGGCCCGCTTTTCCACCTCGGTGATCCCGCTGGGAATGCAGACGACCATGCGACGGATTGAAGTGTACCAGCTGCGCTGGACCTTGCGGATGAACCCTCGGATCATCTGCTCGGCAACCTCAAAGTCGGCAATGACTCCATCTTTGAGGGGCCGGATGGTTTCGATTTCGGGATGGGTGCGCTCATGCATTTGCAGGGCTTCGCGACCGATCGCGATAACTTTGCGCGTGTTGCGGTGTACGGCTACGATACTGGGTTCGTTCAACACAATGCCGCGTCCTTTGATGTAGACCAACGTATTGGCAGTGCCCAGATCAATGGCAACGTCGGTAGCAAAATTGAACAGCCCCATAGGTTACAAATCAGGTTTGAATCCGGGCCTGCTGGCTATGGTGCAAACAGGCCAGGAAGGTTCTACAAAAACACCGATCATACAGGCAGTGCGCCTTTAAAATAGTGAACTGGCTGGCAAATAGATCCACACGCCAGCGAAAAAGTACACCGTCAGTGGCAAAAATGCCGGGTACCGGTAAAGACCATCGCCACGTTGTGGGCGTCGGCGGCTTGAATTACCTCTTCGTCCCGAATAGAGCCGCCCGGCTGAATTACTGCGCGCGCACCGCTTTCGATGGCGGCCAGCAGGCCGTCGGCGAAAGGGAAGAAGGCGTCAGAGGCGACCACGCTTCCGGTAAAGTCGTGGCCTTCGCGGTTGCCTTTCAGCACGGCGATTTCGGAGGCATCCACCCGGCTCATCTGACCAGCACCGATTCCCAGCGTAGCCCGATCACGGGCATAAACGATAGCGTTGCTCTTGACGTGCTTGACCACACGCCAGGCAAAATCCAGGTCGCGCCATTCCGTTTCGGTAGGGGCACGTCGGGTGACGACCCGCCAGGAACTGCGCAGGGCTTCCAGGGGAGGAAGGGCAGTGTCGGGTTTCTGGACCAGCAGGCCGCCTACAGCCGAGCGTATGTCTAATGTCTCGTGGACCGGGCGCAGCTGCTGAATAATGCGTCGGTTGGCCTTTCTTTGCAGAAAGGCCAGCACGCCTTCTTCAAAGTCCGGAGCAATGATCACCTCCGTGAAGACCTGATCGATTGCCTCGGCCGTGTCGCGGTCAAGGGGGCGATTGACCACCACAATGCCGCCGAAGGGGGAACGCCGATCAGTAGCGAAGGCGCGGGTATAGGCTTCGACGAGCGTATTGGCGGTGGCAACGCCGCACGGGTTGGTGTGCTTCAAGATGGCACAGGTGGGGTCGGCTTCTCGAAACTCATCGATCAATCGAAGCGCTGCGCTCAGGTCCAGCAGGTTGTTGAAGGAGAGGGTTTTGCCATGAAGTTGGCGGAAGAAGCGCTCCGGTTCGCCATAGAGTGCTGCGGGTTGATGCGGGTTTTCGCCGTAGCGCAGGAGCTGCACGCGTGGCAGGTCGATGGTCAGACGGGATGGCAGGGCTTCCGGTGCGGTTGGTTGCAGGCGGCCTGCCAGATAGGTAGCAATGGCACGATCGTAGGTAGCTGTGCAGGCAAAGGCTTTCCGGGCGAGATGGCGGCGCGTGTTCAGCGTCAGAGCACCCTGTTGCTTCTCCAACTCTCTGGCTACAGGGTCGTAGTCGGACGGATCGACCACAACCGCCGTGAAGAAGAAGTTCTTAGCGGCGGCACGGATCAGCGTAGGACCGCCAATATCGATGTTTTCGATCGCCAGCGCTTCGTCTTCAGGCGCCCGGGCAACGGCCTGCTCGAAGGGATAGAGATTGACGACGACCAGGTCGATGGGGACAATGCCGTGCTGCTCAAGCTGGGCCAGATCTTCGGGCACGTTACGACGGGCCAGCAACCCGCCGTGAATGGCCGGATGCAGCGTTTTGACGCGGCCGTCCAGGATTTCCGGAAAGCCGGTCAACTCCGAAACGTCGCGTACAGGTAGTCCGGCTGCACGGAGTGTGCGGGCAGTACCGCCGGTAGAAATCAGTTCGATCCCCAGGGAAGTCAGACGGCGAGCAAATGGGACCAGACCGCTTTTGTCAAAAACGGACAGAAGCGCCCGTCGGATGGGGTGTAAATCCGGCACTTCGTGGGTGCGGGGTTGGTGCAGCATTGCTTATGCATGATGGTTTTCGGGGGGTGAAGGCAGGATACGGACCCGACGACCAGTAATTTCGATGCGTCCTTCGGCAAACAGTTGTAACGCCTGGGGATAAAGCCGGTGCTCTACTTCCAGCACCCGAGCAGCCAGCGTCTCCGGGGTGTCGTCGGGCAGGACCGGCACGGGTTCCTGCAGCACGATCGGGCCGTGGTCGTACACTTCGTCCACCAGGTGAACGGTGGCACCGGTCCAGCGCACGCCGTAGTGGAGCACGGCTTCGTGCACATGGCGGCCATACATGCCCGGTCCGCCAAAAGCAGGCAGTAGCGATGGATGAATATTCAGGATGCGGTTTCGGTAAGCGGCTACCACATTGTCGGGGATTTTTTTCAGGTAGCCGGCCAGGGCGACCAGTTCGACGTTGTGGGTGTGCAGCAGCTCAAGCAGGGCCTCGCCAAAAGCTTCCGGGGAAGGATAATCCTTCGGAGATCGTACGGCGGTAGGGATACCGTGCTGTCGGGCGCGTTTCAGCGCACCGGCCGTAGGGCGGTCACTTACGCACAGAACGACCTGCGCCGACAGACGGCCAGCCTGAATGGCATTGAGGATAGCCTGAAAATTGGTGCCGGCGCCCGAGGCAAAGACGGCCAGGCGTATGGGGGGGCGTTTGGCGGACGCGAGCATGACAAGGCTACAAGGTTGACGGCCGAAGTATAGGGCCTTCTGATCAGAATTACTGAAAAATTTTTTCGGAAAAGCCAGGAAACAGGCCGATTTATCGCGTAACGGGTTCCAGCAGCGAGAGTCGTACTTCCGTTTCATCGGCAGTCAGGCGGGCCCGTACGCCTACAGGCAAAGTATTTTTGGCAGCAACGTGCCCGTAAGGAAAGTCGACCACAACGGGATAGGGTACGGTGCCGAAATAATCGTATAGCACTTCTTCAAGTGTGAGCGAAGGGACGGAGACGCTGGGGAAACAATCCGTAAAGTACCCCAGCACGACGCCAGCGAGGCGGTCGAGTATGCCCGCCAGGCGTAATTGCGCCAGCATGCCGTCGAGGCGGTAGGGGACTTCGCCAACGTCCTCCAGGAAGAGAATGGCGCCGGTCAGATCAGGCAGATAAGGGGTGCCGATCAGCCGTACGAGTACCGAAAGCGTACCCCCTATCAGGATGCCTTCAGCGGTGCCAGGACGTAATACGCGTGGCGACGTAGGGCCGATGGGTTGTAATGGATCGGGAGTAGCGCCCCGGGCCAGTTCCCAGAAGCATTGTTCCGTTGCAGGGTCAATCAGGGGCCAGTCGATAGCTACCATGGGACCGGAAAGGCCGGGCAGGGCTGCGTGGCATAGCAGCGCCAGTTGCAGCGCGGTAATGTCGCTGTAGCCGATCAGTAGTTTGGGCGCGTGGGCGGCGGTTGTATAGTCCAGCAACGGAAGCAGACGCAGGCAGCCGTAGCCACCGCGGGCACAGAAGATGGCCCGGATATCGGTACGCTGCAGGTAATGATTCAGCTCTTCGGCGCGTAGCTGGTCATCGCCAGCCAGATAGCCCCGGCGAGCCGACAGAGTGCGGCCGCGCTCTACGATCAATCCTGCGGCTTCCAGCCGTTGAATGCCGGCCTCCAGCTTTTCGGGGTCAGGAGGGCTGGCCGGAGCTACGACGGCCACACGATCGCCCGGGTGTAAGGCCTGCGGATGTCGCAATGTTAACTCCATCCTCCTGACTGAAGGTTAGCCATCAGGTTTGGAGTAGCACCAGGGCATGATAAATGCCCGTACAGATCGGAATCGGTAGCGGTGACAGCCTTTCAAGGAGGCTCATGTTGTAGCTGCTTCGATAAACGGTAACTGGAAGGATCCAACCCGTTTCCGGCAGCCGCCCCATCTTGTAACGCCGTCGGATAGAGCCTGAGCGACCTTGAGCAGTTCGTTGGATCATCCGTAGGGATGTTCGGTGGACGAACCTGGCTGCGGGGGCGCGGTGGATTCGCTATCGGTTGCGCTCAGCTGCCGGCGAAGCTGGCGTATTTCACGGGCGCGCTTGAGGCGGCTCGGGATGCTGGCCAGAAGGCCTACCAGAACGCCCAGCGCAAAACTGATCAGCACCACCAGCGCTGTGGACTGCTCAGTCTGATAGGGACCAAATCGAAGCGTGAGGTAACCCGGATTCTGCAGCGCAAAAATGACAGCCCCGATTGCAATCAGCAAGGCCAGGATAAGAAATGAAGTTCGCATTGTCGGACCGAGTAGCTGGCAGAATTGCTGCTTAAAAGGTACGTTTGCCGGGTTGGTTTCCGATCGCTGTGGCAGATGGGGAAGCAGAGCCGGAAATCGCAACCGTACCGGGAAGCTGTGCATCGATTGGTCACCCGGGTAAGGACCCATGGTTACGGGACAGCTCGGTGGCTCTGGCACAAAGGTCAACCCATGGTCTGGAGCTTCATCCGCTTCATTATGGTCGGAAAACGGTACGAAAAGCGGTAGCCGGCCATCATTTTGAGTCCAGAACAGATGCCGACTAAAGGGCGAACGTGTATGGGAGGACGCTGGAATAAAGAGACCTTCGCAATACAGTGCTTCGTGACTGTTAAATTACGGCCAGCTCTCATGGACTGGAAGCAAATATGTGCAAGGAGATGCTGGCCGTTGTGCCGCCCGAGTATTTTCCCCGGCTGGAGCGCGTTGCCCTGGCGTTACGGGCCGGGCGTCTGGTACTGGCCGACACATTCCAGTACAGCCGACAGTCTTACCATAATCGAACACGATTGCGCAACCCACAGGGATGGCAGTGGATTTCGGTACCGCTGCGGGCGCATCAGCATGGCGTACCGATTGATCAGGCGGCTATCGGCCAGCTGCGCGACTGGCCGCGTCGTCACTGGCGGGCTTTCTGCTACAACTATCGCACGACGCCTTACTTTGAATTCTACGAGCCGCGTCTGGAGGCAATTTTCCGACAGCCATGGAAAACCCTGGGTGCTCTTACCTGTGCCACATTTCTGCTAACGCTACAGCTTTTTGAGATAGACACGCCGGTGGTTCGGGCTTCAGAGCTGATCGGCCGTCCCACTTCAATGGCGGCCATTGCACAGGTACTGGCGGCAGACACGTTGCTGTTGCCCGAGGCGACCGCATCGATCGATCGAGCTGCCGCGCCTCAGGTCTGTGTGCTTCGATTTGAAGAGCCGGTATACCGACAGAACTTTGAAGGATTTGTGCCAGGCATGACGGCGCTGGATATGTTGTTTAATCTGGGGCCGGTTGAGGCACGGGCGCGGCTGGAGGCGCACAGTCAGGTGATACCAATCTGAGGAGAAACAGTGTAGAACAAATTTGAAATGTAACCGGATAGCAAAGATGCATGAGTTGCGAAAATTACGTGCTTTGCGTCGTCGCTTTCCCCATACACAGACCCAGATTTATCTGAATCATGCTGCTACAGGACCACTCAGCCATCCGGCTGCAGAAGCTGTACAGCGGTACGTGCGCCAGCGCCTTCGGGGGCCTATTGATCATTTCGAAACCTTAATGTCCGTCATCGAAGAGACCCGTCAACTTGTGGCAACGCTGCTGGGGACCAGGGCTGAGCGGATCGCATTCATCGCCAATACTTCGTCGGCGCTGGGGCTGCTAACGCAGGGAATCGACTGGCAGCCGGGCGACCGGATCGCAATCCCGGCCTGTGAGTTTCCTGCTAACGTCTATCCATTTCTGAATCTGCAACGTCGCGGCGTAGTAGTCGACTGGATTCCCCATCGCCAGGGGACGTTTACCGTGGAGGACATAGCTCGGGAGCTTACGCCACGAACGCGGCTACTCACGTTAAGCTGGGTGCAGTTCCTCTCGGGATTTCGAGCCGACCTGCAGCAGATCGTCACCTGCTGTCATGAGCGGGGAGTCTGGGTGAGCGTGGATGCTATTCAGGGACTGGGCGCTCTGCCTATCGATGTGGAAGCAACCGGTATTGATTTCCTGGCGGCCGGCACGTACAAGTGGTTGCTCGGGCTTCCCGGGCTGGCGATCTGCTATGTGCGACCTGAGCTGCAGGAGGTGTTGCATCCGCCTGCTGGTTGGTTGCATGGGCCAGTAGATTGGGATCGGTTTTGCGATTATGAGCTGGTATTTTACCCGGATGCCCGCCGTTATGAGACAGGCACGCCCAGTCAGGTGGCCATCGTAGCGCTGCATGCCGCACTGAAGCAATATCTGAAGCTCGGGGTAGACTGGTGTGCCCGTCGTGTACTGACCTTGCAGCAACGGCTGGCTGAAGGGCTTCAGCGGCTTGGACTGACACGGTACGGCACGGATGACCCGGCTCATGCTTCCGGCATCGTGACTGTACAGCATGCGCAGGCTGAGGCGCTGGCAGCCTTTCTAAAGGAACGTCAGATCATGATTTCGTTGCGTAATCGCATGCTCCGCTTTTCGCCAACCTACTACAACACAGATGAAGAGATAGACTACACGTTGGAAATGGTGGCCGAAGGACTACGGCGCATATAGACTACGAACGGGTACGTATTTAACTGGCATCAATCCGAGCCGATACCTTGCAAGTGAAACGCACAATACGCTCAAGTTAGACCAGACGGTTTTCGGATTGATGCGACGCGCGCTTGTCGGAGGTCTGGGACTGCTGCTTTGCGTGAGTCTCAGCCGATGCGAGATGCCCACCGGGGCCCCTGACTTTTCTTTTGAATCGGCGCTGCAGACGCCTTTATTGATGGAAAAGACGTTCGTGCTGCTGGGGCCTCAGGAAGGAGCTGAGGCATTGATCGACACGACGCGTCAGGATATTGACACGCTCTTTCGGGTGGGGGCGGACAACGTACTGACTCTGGTGGTGGAGGAGGAGCTGGAAGAGTTTGTGCAGCTCGACGAGCTCAGTCGTACGCTGGCCGAGCATGCCACGCCAGCTCCTGTGTCGGTAAGCGCTGGCGTTGGTGATGTCCTGGAACAGGAGCTGCGCGCTTCATACAGCTTCGATCTGCAGGTGCTTCGCATCACGCCGCTGGCGCTGGTCGATACGACCATGCCGGTCCCTGTGCTACCTCTGGAAGCATCCATTCCTGCCCCACCGGCTCGTCTGGATCTGGGAACAGAATTTATCGATCTCCAGGAGGGGACCGAGATCGTGCTCAGCAGTGCTCGTGGAGGCGTTAACGAGCTGCACGTATCGCTTTACAACGGGCTGGATGTAACCCTGACCGATAGTCGGGCCTCCGGTCCCCCACGGCTGCGTATTCGCTATGCGGATACCGGAGAATTGCTACAGGAAGTGGTGCTTGAGCGCGCACCGGTACCTGGAGAGACCGCAACAGGTATGGCAAGTCTGGCCGGGCAACGGTTGGTGCCCGGCCTGATATACGAGCTGGATCTGGGTACCCCCGGCGGGGCGGCGCAACCCCATGGAACGATTCAGCTGCAGGTATGGACGACCACTCTGGAAGCTGAGAGAGCACGGGCCGCCATTCCCGGACAGACCGTGCAGATACAGCAGCAACGGATCGCCGTTACGGGGGAAAGCCAACTGGTGGGAGCGGTGCTGGGCTCAAGCGACCTGAGGCTTACCTTTCATAACCAGTTGCCCGTGACGTTACAGATTGAAACCCTTCGGATACAGATACGCGAGCCCTTCGGAACCTATCCAGCCGGGTATGAGACGTTGCAATTAGGGCCGGTTACAGTGGGCCCCGGAGAAACGGTAACGGTGCCCGTGCAACTTGGCGTGGTAGCGCGCGAAGTGGATGCCATTGCGACGGTTTCAACGCCTGGTAGTACCGTCCCCGTAGAGATTACGGCGAGTGATCGCCTGGAAATGACGCTACAGGGGACGGTTCGGCTCGATGCACTGTATTTCTACCCGCGGGGTGAGACATTTCAGACCGATGGAGCTATTTCGATAGCAAGTGATGAGGTAACGTTCGGCATCGATGACTATATAACACTGGCTGACGGTTGGCTGATCCTGGAAAACCTGCTGAGCACACTGGATATCAATCTGGATACCCTTCAGCTGAGCTTTCCCGATATTCGAAAGCCACCTTACGGCCCCGGTGATACGCTGGTGGTGCGCTTTGTGCGTGGTGTGGGTGACGATCCGGCGCAGTACCGGTTTGCTGGCCTTACCAGCGGGATGACAGTAAGCAAGAGGCTGCCGCTGCGCGATTTGCGTCTGTATCCTGCACAGAACACGCTGCGCTATCGTATCTACGGACGACTGGAGTCGTCCACACAGGTGCGGACACTGGAAGCAGCGGATTCCGTGCAGGCTACGGTGCGCCTGGAAGGATTGGACCTACAAGAGGCTCGGGCACAGGTCCATGCGCTGGTGGCTGACCTGCAAGACGATGTCAATGCCGATGGGCAGCTGGACGTAATGCTGGACGCAGAAGCCCAGGTCTCACGCGTAGAGAGGCTGAATAAATTAAACAAACGCGTCAGCGGCCTTCAGGTACACGGTACCGAGCTGTCGCTCAGTCTAACCACAAACGTTGGGGGAGAGGCGACCCTGTACCTGGCGGTGCTGGGGCGGACCGCTGAGGGAGCTACACGCTTTCTGCAGGGGCGGGGGACGTATGCTGTCGCACCGGGCGATCCAATCGTGGCACCTTTAAGCTATAACGGGGCCCCACTCAGCGCCGATCAGCTTATCCGGCTGTCGTTTGTAGGAACCGACGACCCTGACCAGCCCGTTACCCGCACGTTTGTGTTGGACGAGACCAATTCCAACATTGATGAATTTTTGAGCTTGCTGCCGGAAGAGTTGCGTGTGGTAGGGCGCGTTGTAGTGAATGGGACGGTACAGCTACGTAAACCCTTGAGGGTGACGGCCCGGGCAGGTTTGCGTATCCCATTGCACATTGCCGGGGAGGTCATTCAGGTGCAGGATACGGTAGCGCTTGATCTGAGCACGCTTGAGCTACCGACCGACCCCCAGGAAGACCTGCAGGTGGAGGAAGCGCGACTCACGGTACGGTATGCCAATGGTATGCCACTGGGTGCGGCTATGCAGATTGAACTACTGGATGCCTACGGCCAACCCCTTGGCATACGTATTCCGGCAGACGCCACACTCCAGATAATGGCCGCCCCTGTGGATGATCGAGGATTTGCTACCTCTTACCGAGAAGGCGAGGCTTCCGTTGTGTTGAATCAGGATCAGCTGGCGCGCCTGAAGCAGGGACGCCGGGCGCGACTGGTCGTGCAGGTGCAGACACCTGCTGAGCAGATGGCGGCCGTACGCCTTCGGGCTACCGATGCGTTACGCCTGCAGTTGCAGGGATATTTCCGCTACCGCTTGCGCGTTAACTGACCAAGAAGAAGTGTTATGGCGCGTTTCCTGCGATGGATCGGACTGATGGTGGGGCTCATGCTGCCCGTTCGAGAGACTACGGCCCAGTATGCCCGACTGGGAGCCTGGGCTGCCCAGGCCGGCTTTAGTCCAGCGGCCGTTTCAGGGGCAGATGCCCTGTTGCTGAATCCGGCAGCGTTGATGAATGTCGGAGCAACGGGATTTCGGCTTCGCACCATGGAATTTGGGGGGCTGCTGGGAGGCAGTCTGGTCCGTTTTGATCTGTACAATCGATATCTGGCGGCTGGACGACACCTGACGCCGGATGCGGTGGATCGCATGCTCGATAACTGGTTTGGCGGCGCCAATAACTGGCGCACGGTAGGTGAAGTTGTGGAGGTGACCCCTCTGGCCCTGATGCATGTCGGCTGGTGGTCAGCCTGGGGTGTGGCCTGGCGCGTTCGTCAGCAGCAACGGCTGTGGATGAACCGGGGACTATTGGACGTATTGTTGAAAGGAACCGAGCAAGCACGCACCGTGCCGGTTGATGGCGAGTTTCAGTCCATGAGCTACCATGAACTGGTCGTAGGATACGCGCGCAAGTTGAACCCAGACCTGATTATTGGGGTGGCTCCTCGCTTACTGTTGGGTAGCCATTACGTGCGGGGCACGCTGCGCTCGACGGTCACGATTGGCGACACAGAAGTGCAGCATCGCTACGCATACACGCTGGATTTAACCGGAGCAGCCAGCGAATTGCTACAGGGTTTTGATCTGTTTGATAATCCAAGGCTTAATAAGCAGGCAGGGGATGGGCTGGTCCGCCAGATGGCAGGATTAAGACGACAGGGATGGGGCGTGGGGATTGCGCTGGGCGTGCAGTACCGGCTGTTGCCCGGGTTACTGCTGGGCGCCAGTCTGACGGACTTGGGCTTTTTGCGCTGGCGGCGTGTACGACGCTATACCCCTGGGGGCGATGCGGTATTTACATTTGCTGGCGTATCGCTTGATGTGGATCGATTACGCACGGAATTTAACAACGATCTGGGGGCCTACCTTGAACATCAGCTCGACAGTCTGGCACGGACCGCTTACGAAAACGTGCAGGTGCAGCAGCAAACTGTGATCATGATGTTGCCGACCGCCCTGCATCTGGGGGCAACGTACTGGCTGGGGGGGCCAACCCGGCTGCATGCAGCTCTATCGATGGGGCTCAACCGGACCGCAACGAATGGTGCTCGGGTGCCCCAATTCGTGTTGGGCGCCGAAACCCGATGGGCGATGCTGCCCCTTTTCGGAGGGATGCTGGCCGGTGGTGACGGGGCACTTATGCTTTACGGGGGGACAGGACTGCAGGTGCGTTCGTGGGGCCTGCGTATAGCAGCGGCGGGCAGTCCAAAGAGTCGCCTGATCGGAAGTGGATCGCGTTTTATGCTGATGGTATCGCTGACACACCTTAGCTTCTGAGCGGCTCCTGTACTACTTTGAAACCTTCTGCATAAGACCGAATTTTAGCCCATAAAGCAGAAGGTTCGTCTATGCCTATTCTAACCGTACCAAGCATCCTGCGCGAGAAGCTGGGTGACGAAGGGGTTGAGGCGCTCGTTACGCTGCTCAACGAAGCGGCACATCACGAACGCAACAATTTGCTGGACATCTTGGCAGAACGGTTTGAGCGGCGCGTGACGAAGGAAGGACAGCGTCTGGACAACCGCATTACAGAGGAAATAGCGAAGCTGGAAGGGCGTATTGTAGCTGAATCGGCGCGTCTGGATAACCGTATTACGGAGGAGGTGGCGAAGCTACAGCAGCAGATAGCAGCTGTGGACAACCGCATTACGGAGGAGGTGGCGAAGCTACAGCAACAGATAGCAGCTGTGGACAACCGTATTACGGAGGAGGTGGCGAAGCTGCAGCAGCAGATAGCAGCTGTGGACAACCGTATTACAGAAGCTGGGGCAAAGCTGGGAGAACGAATGGCCGGAATGCGGGCTGACCTGATTCGGTGGATGTTTCTGTTCTGGGTGGGGCAGATCGGAACACTTGTCGCTATTCTGTTTGCCTTTTTCAAGTAGGCAAGCCCACGCCTCATGGTCAAGCCATGAGCCCGGGTCGTGGCTGCTGGGGTCGTAAGGTCGAACAAGCCTTTACTGCTGGATAAACACTTCTTCGATGCCTTCAGGACGACCGGTTTCTTCTCGATTCCAACGTCGATTTCGGCGCTGGTTCTGGTGGCCAAAATTGTAAGTGAACGTCAGAAACACCTGCTGCGCATTCCAGCTCCGATTGAAGCGCTGGTAGAACAGTTCGTCTTCACGCTCGACCCGGAAGCGCATCGTGTTGAACAGATCGCTTACCCGAATGCTCAGACTGGCCCGGTTGTTCAGAAACTGCTGTCGCAGGGCGAGATTGGCCATGGAGTGTCCAGAAATACGGCCGTTTTCAATAGCTAACGGGGATCTGTAGAAATAGGAGAATTGCAGAGAAAGGCCAGGCATTACGCTGATGGTCGTATTCAGGCGTGTGCTCCAGCCGATGGCATCACTGCCCAGATCCGTATCGACGTTGCTACCGTCGGTGGTAATCCGGAAGATGTTCAGACTGGCAAAGGCATTGAGCCGATTGCCCAGCCGGAAAGTACCTACCGTCTCAAAACCCCAGTCGTCCCGCGAGGCTAAATTTTTAAAGGTAACGATGGAAGTACCCGTTTCGGGATGCAGGGTCTCATACCAGCGGATGACGTCGACCGTGTAACGGTAGTAGGGGGTCACTGTAAGCGTGACAGCTGGCGAGATCCAGGAGTAGCTGAATTCAAATGCGTGCGTGTACTCCGGGTCGAGGTACGGATTCCCCTGGCGACGGAAAAGGGGATCGCGAAAGTCGCTGAGGGGATTGAGCTGCCATGTATTGGGACGGCGAATACGCTTGCTGTAGCTCAGACGAAATTGATGGGACTGTGCTGGACGAAAGCTTACAAAGATACTTGGAAAGAAACTGAAATAGCTTCTTCGGTACGTTTCATTCAGGGTTTTTTGTCTGAATTCCGTACGCGCCTGCTCTGCTCGGAGTCCTACCTGTACGCCCAGGATCCCCAGGTCATAGTTCACAACGCCATAGGCGGCATGGCGCTGGAGCGTATACCGAAAGTCGTTGGCAAAGGGAAGCGTGCCCTGTACTTCATAGGACTGACTATAGTCATTGACATTCATGTCACCTTTATAGCCGGCTTCCAGGCGAAGCTGCTCATTAAGCGGCCTTATATAGTCGATCTGAAAGGAAAGGGTTGAACCTCGTTGGTCCTGCACGTTCTGCTCGCGACGAACGTGGTCAAGCGGGGCGCCTGCAGTAGAGAGGGGTTGTTGCAGGTAATACGCTATCGTGTTATCCTTTGCGCGCTCGTAGCGCAGCTCGGCGTTCAGCTCATGTTTGGAGGGATCCACGATTCGACGAAAGAAAAATCGATAGTCCATGTTCAAGTCCTGCCGATCCCCTTCGACGCGTCGTTCGTACTGAGCGGTCAGGTTCTGAAAAGCATCGAGATTCTGATAAAGTGCACGGGTGTCCTGGCTGCTTCCCCGAAAGCTAAGCAGTGCCGAAGCGCCCAGGGTGTTCAGGCGGTTGAGACGATACTCCAGCGTGGTGTTCAGGTTGTGTGCGTAGCGATTGCGCGTGCCTCGATCGAGTTGCTCCAGATAGGTGAGAGGATTCTGATAGCGATTTTCGCGAAAACGGGAGCCCTCCACGGGCCGTTCCCCGGTGCGGAAACCGTAGTTGGTGGTCAGATTCCAGGAACCGTGCTGGTAGGTGAGCATGCCGGAAGCGTTGTAGGAGCGCAGTGTGCCGGCTCCCGCCGACAGACTACCCCCCAGGCCAAGGTTTCGGTTCTGGCGCAGCACGATATTGATCAGGCCAGCCATGCCGTCGGGTTCATATCTGGCCGACGGGTTTGGGATGATTTCGACACGTTCGATCGCCTCGGCCGGCAGGCCCTCCAGAAAGCGCGTGAGGGCTTCACCCTGCAGGGCTGAAGGACGACCGTTGATCAGAATCGCCACATTTTGATTGCCACGAAGGCTAATGTTGCCCTCGATGTCCACCTCCACCGAGGGAATGTTGCGGAGCACGTCGACAGCTGCACCGCCGATGCTGATCAGCTGGTCGCGCGTGTTGTAAACGATGCGGTCGATGCCGATCTCCACGGCGGCGCGTCTGGCCGTCACCTGCACTTCCTGCAGCTGGGCTGTGTCGGGTTCCAGAAGAATGACACCCAGGTCTACCTGCAGCGAAGACGGGGGGCGCAGCATGACGTTCGAGATCACCTGACGGCGATAGCCCACAAAACTGACCGTCACGTAGTAGCGACCGGGCCGCAACCGCTCAATCGTAAAGCGTCCTTCCGCATCGGTCACAGTGCCGGTAACCAGCGTGGAATCGGCAGCACGCCAGACGGCAATGGTAGCTGTTTCTATCGGTTGGTTTGTGGACGTGTCCACTACCTGTCCTGAGATGCGGGTAGCCATCCAGCTGGATCTAAACGGACGATCCTGCGCCTGGACGTATCCGGACAGTAACAAGCTAAGGAGCACCCCGCAAAGCCATGCACGCATATCGTATTCCTCGATATTTGTTGTGATTCGCATGGCTTATACCATCACTGATGAGTCGGGATACAGCCTCTGACACAGGTTGCACCAAGCTGTCACGAACCGCACGTAGACGCGATGGAGGTAGCGCTCGAGGGAAGTACGAAGCGAGAGAGGGTTCGGGCCACCGGAGATGGTCATTGGGCCGATCCCTTTAAGACAACCGTCAGTGCAGAAGCGCATTGAGAACAAACCGGTGCTATCTGTAGACACGTGCGTGCATTCTATGATAGCGCGGGCGACCTTTTAAGGCCATCGGCGTTCTATCTATAATACAGGCTAGTCTGGAGCGTATGACGATCCGAGAAAAGACAGGGGGTGGACGGCTGTTCCGGCGGCCATGGATTGAGGTGTTGGTGATCTGGGCTTTCTGGACGTTTCTGGCAGTGCTGGTGGTGACAGGGCGGTTGCTGGATCCTCGATGGGCCGATCGGGGCGTTTCCCTGCTGCAGCGACAGGTTCTTTACATCTTTTCGGAATACTATACCTGGGCCCTGTTGACGCCGGGCATTTTCTGGCTCAGTCGCAAGCTGGCTTTCGATCGTCCTCGGTGGCTGGGACGATTGCTTTTACATCTACTGATTGGGCTGGGGGTGGCATTGGCGATGGAGGTATGGGTTGACTATCTCTATTTTTACGTATATCGCCTGCCACATCGACGGGTGATTCGTTTCGACCTGTTCATGGGCATTCGTCGTTTCTGGTTTATTAACGAGCTGGTTACGTATTTTGCGGTATTGGCAGCGGGGTTTGCACGGGACTATTTCATTCGCTACCAACAGCGCCAACAAGAAGCGGCGCAGCTTCGGGCACAGGCAGCCGACCTGCAGGCACGTCTGACCGAAGCGCGATTGCGTGCGCTTCGTATGCAGCTCAACCCACATTTTCTCTTTAATACGTTACATGCGATTTCTGCTTTAGTTGAGCGGGATCCTAAAGGCGTACGCCACATGATTGCTCGCCTGAGTGAGCTGCTGCGCTATACGCTCGACGAAAGCACGGCGCAGGAGGTGCCGCTGGCGCAGGAGCTCCGGTTTCTGGAAGGCTATCTTGAGATTCAGCAGATTCGATTTCAGGGCAGGCTTCAGGTGCGGCAGGAAATCGATCCGGCTGTGCGCGAGGCACTCGTCCCCAACCTGATTCTGCAGCCTATTGTGGAGAACGCCATCAAACACGGCATTGGACGCTTGGAAACGCCCGGGTGTATTGTGCTGCGGGCCTGGCGTGAAAAGGATCAGCTCTGCCTTTGCGTGCGAGATAACGGGCCGGGCCTGGCCGAAGATGGCCAGTGGAAAGAAGGGCTGGGACTGCGCAATACGCGCGCTCGCCTGGAGGGACTCTATGGGCATGCCTACCGTATGGAGTTGCGAGCTTTACCCGAAGGCGGACTGGAAGTGCAAATCTGCTTACCCTATCATACGACGGCCGACCTCAAGGTAACCATCCATGACAACACCTGATCGTCCATTACGCGTGCTGATTGTCGACGATGAGCCACTGGCACGCCAGCGCCTGATCGATCTGCTGGACGGGCGCAAAGGGATAGTGGTTGTCGGACAGGCAACCAGTGGGCGTGAGGCAGTCCGGGCCATTCAAACGCTGCAACCCGATCTGGTTTTTCTGGACGTTCAGATGCCAGGCATGACAGGACTGGATGTGGTGCGTACGATTGGGCCTGACCAGATGCCGCTGACTATTTTTGTAACGGCCTACGATCAGTATGCGCTCAAGGCTTTTGAGGTAGCTGCGCTCGACTATCTCCTGAAGCCTTTCGACGATGAGCGCTTCGAGCAGGCGCTTGAGCGTGCGCTCCGCCTGCGCCAGCTTAAAGAAGTGGCATCGCTACGTGACCGCCTGTTACAATTGCTTCAGGGAGATCAGATGTCGGAGCAGTCCAGTCCCCCGAAATATCTGGAGCGTATAGCCGTAGAGATGCGGGGACAGGTGCGTGTCATTCCAGTGCAGCAGATCGATTACATTACGGCCAGTGGACCCTATGCCGAGTTGCATGTGGGCGATCAAGTGTACGTGATTCGTGAGCAGATGCAAACGCTTGAAGCACGACTTGATCCGAATCTGTTTATCCGGATCCACCGATCCGCCATTGTACGTATTGACCTGATCGAGGCGCTACTGCGCGGCGCCGGTGGCCGCTACGCCGTTCGCCTGAAAAACGGCGTGCGTCTAAAAGTCAGCCGTAGCCGCCGCGAAGCGCTGGAGCGACGGTTGGGGCTAAACGCCGCATAAACATTGATCGGCCCTTTAGGCTGCCGAGCAAGATTGTCAGATTCGAGAAAGACATAGATTTAGAGAGAGTTAACATGAGGCGCAGCAGACCGACAGTGTCTTGCTCTGTCAGTTGCGGATGCTGCTGTTAGTTCGCTCCCCATAGCCTATATCCGGTTATAGTCCCTATGAGCACAATGCCTCTGCCAAACCGCCTCGGGTTGCTGCTGTTAGGAATCGGCTTTTATCTGTTGTGGTCCGTTGCTCAGACGGCCTGTGCACAGCGAAGCCTTGGGGTACGGGCTACGAACCGTTCCGGTGGACCACTGCTGCCCGAGCAGGCTGCCTATGACGTCACGTTTTATGATCTGGCATTGCGTATCGATCCGGATGCTCGCCGCATTCGGGGTACGTTGGAGGTGCAGGCACGCGTCGTGCACCCGCTTATCTGGTTGGTGCTTGATCTCGATACGGCCCTGACCGTCCGGCACGTCGAGGAACGAGTACGTGGACGATGGATGCGCCGCCGCTTCGAGCATCGTGCAGACGGACGCATCTGGACGCACCTGGGACATACCCGACAGCCGGGGGAGCATATCGTGCTGCGCGTGCACTACGGAGGCGTTCCTCGCGAGGCGCCGTATCCTCCGTGGATCGGTGGGTTTACTTGGGCCCGTACGGCCAACGGTCAGCCCTGGATTGCCACCGCCAACCAGGGGGAAGGGGCTGACCTCTGGTGGCCCTGTAAAGATCATCCCTCCGACGAGCCCGACTCCATGGCGCTGCATATCACAGTGCCTGAGCCGCTTGTCGTGGCCAGTAATGGTCGCCTGCGTCGCATCGAATCGCATGCCGACGGTACGCGCACCTATCACTGGTTCGTCTCGACACCCATCAACAATTACGGCGTGGCGCTAAACATTGCACCTTATCGCACTGTTGATACCCTCTACGTCAGCGTGGCCGGCGATACAATCCCGGTTACCTTCTGGGTGCTCCCCGAGCGAGAAGCCGACGCCCGCCGCATGTTGCCAGAAATTCTTGATCATCTCGCATTCTATGAGCGGCTACTGGGGCCGTATCCATTTCGAGCCGACAAGTACGGAATCGCCCATACTCCTTTTCTGGGCATGGAACATCAGACGATCATCGCCTATGGCAGCGACTTTTCGAATCAACCGTACGGCTACGATTGGCTGCATCACCACGAACTGGGACACGAGTGGTGGGGCAATCTGGTTACTGCCTACGACTGGAAAGACTTCTGGCTGCACGAGGGCTTCAGCACATACATGCAGGCACTTTATGCGGAAGAGCGCTTTGGGCCGGAAGCATACCGGGCCGAGCTACGACGCTATCTGCCGGCTATTCGCAACCGGCGACCCATTGCCCCCCGTACCTCAAAGACCACCACCGAGATGTACTTTGCAGATCCCGGGACTGGCCAGACGGACAACGATATCTACTACAAAGGTGCCTGGGTGCTGCATACACTGCGCTATCTGATCGGCGACGACGCATTCTTTCAGGCGCTGCGTCGCATGGCCTATCCGGATCCATTCCTGGAGCGGGTCGCCGACGGCCGTCAGTGTCGATTCGTTACGACGGACGACTTCATCACACTGGTTGAAGCGATTACCGGACAGGAGCTGGCCTGGTTCTTCGAGGTGTATGTACGTCGCGCCGCGTTGCCCCGGCTGATCGTCAACCGTGAGCCGGACCGGCTTGTGTTGCGCTGGGAGGCGCCGGACAACCTGCCGTTTCCGATGCCAGTCGAGGTGCAGCTTGGAGAGGTACGTCGCCGCCTTCCTATGCCGGATGGCGAGGCCATTGTGCCGCTGGGCGAGCTTGAGGCCGAGCCAATCGTTGACCCCGATCACTGGATTCTTCGAGCGGTAGACTGACGCTTAGCCGATCCGATCAAAGCCGGTGTAGGGGCGGAGCACCTCGGGAATCAGGATGGAGCCGTCCGCCTGCTGGTAGTGCTCCAGCAACGCCGCTACCACGCGAGGGAGAGCTAGCCCGCTTCCGTTGAGCGTATGCACAAAGCGAGGCCTGCTGCCGTCACCTGGACGAAAGCGAATACGTGCCCGACGCGCCTGGAAATCTTCAAAGTTGGAAATGGAAGACACCTCCAGCCAGCGTTGCTGACCCGGGCTCCAGACCTCCAGATCATACTTTTTGGCCTGCGCAAACCCTGTCTCGGCCGTGCACATCAGCACGCGACGATAGGAAAGGCCCAGCAGTCGCAGTGGCCGTTCGGCGTCTTCACGCAGCTGCTCCAGCGCTTCGTAGCTGACGTCCGGATGAACAAACTGTACCAGTTCCACCTTATCGAACTGGTGCAGCCGGTTCAGACCGCGCACGTCCTTGCCATAAGACCCTGCCTCGCGCCGGAAGCAGGGCGAGTAAGCACAAAACTTGATCGGGAGCTGATTTTCTTCGAGGATTTCGTCGCGAAAGTAGTTCGTAACGGGCACCTCTGCCGTAGGAATCGGATAGAGGGCATCGCGTTCGATTACGTACATCAGGTCTTCTTTGTCGGGCAGCTGACCGGTACCGCGGGCGCTGTCCGCATTGACAAACAGGGGAGGTTGCATTTCTACGTAACCGCCCTGCTGCACAGCCAGATCCAGAAAGAACTGAATGAGCGCGCGTTGCAGTCGGGCGCCTTTATCCACGTAAAACGGAAAGCCGCTCCCGGTAACCTTGGCACCACGTTCCAGGTCGATCAGTCCGTGTCGGGTGGCCAGCTCCCAGTGGGGCAAGGGGTCAAAGTCGAAGGCTGGGGGACAACCTGCTTCGTGCAGCACCACGTTGTCTGCAGGGCCGTGCCCGACAGGTACCGACGGATGCGGGATGTTGGGTAACTCCAACAGCAGAGCTTCGAGTTGTTCGCGCAGTTCGCGCTGACGCGTCTCCAGCGTTTTGAGGTGTGCCTTGAGCTGTCCGTTTTCTTCGATGAGCGTTTGCGCCTCTTCGCGGCGTCCCTCACGCATAAGCTGACCGATCTGTCGGGCCAGTGTGTTGAGTCGATGGCGGCTTGCCTGCAGCTCGGTCAGCGTCTGGCGATGTTCGGCGTCCAGAGACAGTACGCGATCGACCAGTGCCGGGTCGCCTATTCCTTTGGTGCGGATGGCTTCACGGACGCGTTCGGGTTCCTGACGGATGCGGTGCAGATCCAACATAGGCCTCTAAAAGCAGGACTACAAACGATTTCAAGGCATGGTGACTGGCAGGCCAAGGCGTTGGCCCAGATGGCGGAGCGCTTCGGGAATCGAGCGCGGCCGATAACCCAGTTCAGTTTCGGCTTTCAGGATGATAAAGCCAGTGCGCGGCGGTCGAGGCGCCACCTGGTTCAGCGTGGCACTATCGACGGGTTCAATAAGTGAACGATCCAGGTCGAACACGTCGGCAATCAGGCAGGCAAAATCGTAGACCGTCAGGAATTCGCGGCCTGAAATATGGTAAATGCCATGTTTGTTGTAACGGACAATGCGTTCGATGCCGGTGGCCAGGTCGACCACGTAGGTGGGAGTGCGCCACTGGTCGGTAACGATGCGAATGCGGCGTCCCTGCGAGAGCTGTTCAATCACCCAGAGAGCAATATTGGAGCGGCCAAGGCGGACGCCTGTGCCATAGACAAGAACAGTGCGGGCGATAGCCCAGCGGTCGATGCCAGCCTCCCGCACCACGTTTTCGCTGGCCAGCTTCGAGCGGCCGTAGAAGTTAATCGGGTTGGGACGGTCGGTTTCGTGATAGGGGCCGGCGGTACCATCGAAGACAAAGTCGGTGGATACCTGAATCAGACGGGCTCCAAATTGTCGGCACAGCCGGGCCAGCGTTTCAACGGCTTCGACGTTGACGCGCCAGCAGGCTTCCTTCTCGATCTCACACTGGTCCACCTGGGTCATTGCCGCGCAGTTGATCACCACGGTCGGCGTAAAATCCTGAAAGAGACGGCGAACGGCCTGTGCGTCGGTAATGTCGAGCGGCACGTAGCCGCATGAGCCGCCCTGGAAGCGAGGCTCCGGATCCCGGGCCGTTGCCAGCACGTCATATTCCGCATGCCGGCTGAGCTGGGCCACCAGCTCTTGCCCCAGTAGACCGTTGGCACCGGTGATCAGGATGCGCTGGTAAAGCATAATAGCAGGAGTATAGCGGCGTATGGTTTAGAATACCCGTGGCGTGCCGTTTCGTTCTACCGCTCGGTTTTACGCTGCCTACCAAAGTAATAACGCAACCCTATGCCGCCTCCAAGGTCGCCCTCGGTGGCGGGAATCAGATGCAGGCGGGGCGTTACCTGTAAAAACACTTCAAAGCGTTCGGTAAAGAAGTTGATCCCAAGATTAACGCTTAAGCCCAGTACCATCTCGTTGTTGCTGTGGGCATGTTCACGGATGCCCAGCAGAGCGCCTGGTCCGAAGAAGTAGTTCAGCGGCGAGTCGGGCAGCGGTTGTTCAAAGAGTCCATGCAGGCTGAAAAAAAAGAAACGATCCAGATCGTAGGCCAGCAGGAAGTCGTAGGCCGTAAACGAGGAACGGTCGGTGCTGTAGATTTTCAGGGACAGGCCACTGGGCGTGCCGATGACACCGCCCAGGCCGGTCTGGCCTGGTGGGGTATGAGCGTATGGCTGGGCCTGGGCGCCCACTGGAAGCATCCCGATAAATAACAGGGCAAGTCGCAGGCATCGCATGGCGTGTCTCAGGGGTTGGGTTCCGGGAAAGAAGAGGCGGAGGCAGCCAGATCGGTAAGCGAGGCCTGAAGCTTTCGGGCTTTTTCAGCAGGTAGACGGCCAGAGAGTAACAACCGCAACTCCCGACGGCGGGCTGCCTGTTCGTAGCGTTCCTGTTCTTCCGGCGTTTCCGGTCGGACAGGCGGGATCGGAGTGGGACGTCCCGTTTCGTCGACGGCCACGAAGGTGTAGAAGGCGCGGTTGCAGAACCGTCGTGACCGGGTGCGTGGATCTTCGGCCCAGACGTTTACCTCGATTTCCATCGACGTACGAAAGGCCCGGTTCACCTGGCTTTCGAGCACCACGATTTCACCCTGACGAATGGGCGAGCGAAACTCCACAAAGTCGACGGCGGCTGTCACGCATACACGGTTTGTGTGGCGTTGGGCCGAGATGGCCGCACAGAGGTCCATCCAGTGGAGCAGACGTCCCCCGAGCAGGTTGCCCAGTCCATTCAGATCGTTGGGGATGACGATTTCGGTCATCACGCAGCGTGAGTGGCGTACCGGCCGCGCTTCCATGGTCATGTGGGGATGTATGGTCGGGACGTGCAAAGTTCTGCAATGCCGTGCCTGTTGCACAAGAGGGGACATTTGAAAGGCGCGGAAAAATGCAACATCAGGTCTTTCGTTTTTGCTTACGAGCAGCCGGAAACAGGATGTTGTTCAGAATGAGCCGGTAGCCGGGGGAGTTTTTATACAAGCTCAGATCGGTGGGAGGATCGCCCACAAAGTGCTGATAGTCTTCGGGATCGTGGCCGGCATAGAACGTGAAGAAGCCCCGGCCGAACGGTCCGTACAGATACTTGACCGCCTCGCGGCCGGGCGCTTCAGCCAGAATAACCACTTCGGGCTTGATAAGGCTTTTCCGAAACGCAGTGGTCTGACCGATAAAGCCTTTGATCGTGGCCACATGGTTTTGCGTGAGCATGGTAGGGACCGGATCCCACTTGGCACTGAATTCGTGCAGGGTGAAATAATCGAGGGCTGGGTCGCGTAGGGGAGGGGGAGGAGGGCCTACGTCAATATCTGCGTGCTCATATTCGTAGGGATTGAAAACTGGAGTAAAGTTCGTAAAGGCAAGGGTCTGGCTGTAGTCAAGCTTCTGGCGAGCGTCGGGGTCAACGGGGTCTCCGTCGTACTCGGCCGGTACGATATCGGTGTTGTGTGCAGCCAGTGCAATGTCGAAAGTGTCGGTGCCGGAGCACATGGCGAAGAGGAAGCCCCCCTGACGAACATACTCACGGATGGCTTGGGCCACGGCCAGTTTGAGCTGGCTAACCTTGCGAAAGCCGTATTTGCGGGCAGTAGCTTCCTGCTGGCGTTGTTGTTCGACGTACCAGGGCATGTGGCGGTACTGGATGAATTTGCCAAACTGTCCGGTAAAGTCTTCATGGTGCAGGTGCAGCCAGTCATACTGTTCCAGTTCGCCTCTGAGGACTTCGTCGTCGTAGATCTGATCATAGGGGACTTCAGCATAGGTAAGAGCCAGCAGGACGGCGTCGTCCCAGGGCTGGGTATAGGATGGGGCGTAGACTGCAATACGGGGCGCTTTTTCAAGGCGGACGACGGCCGTATTACGGTCTTCAGCCTCAACTTCAGCCAGGATGCGCGCAGCTGTGGCCTCGTCGATTGCTTCAAAGGCAACGCCGCGAATCCGCAGCTCTGCCTGCAGGCCGGGAAAATCCTGGAGCAGGAAGGCTCCGCCTCGATAGTTAAGAAGCCAGTCCACATCGACGCCCTGTGTCAGGGCCCAGTAGGCCACACCATAGGCCTTCAGGTGGTCCGTCTGGTAGGCATCCATAGGGATGAGGATCTGCTGGGCCGCGGCAGGAGCGGCCAGCAGCCAGCCCAGAAGAAGCATCCAGGGTCGCATAGCATTCAGGCGTCTTCTCCTCGAAGGATTCGAATACGGGAGCGGACTTCTGGGATTAACGGGGAGCCGGGAAATTCTGTCAGCAGGCGCGTATAGGTGTTGAGGGCAGCGGCACGATCGCGCAGATCTTCTTCCTGGATCCGTGCGGCTTCGTAGAGACTCTGGTCGCGCAGTGGACTGCTGGGATAGCGCAGAGGGAACTCAAGCAGCAGCGCCAGGGCCTCGGTGGAGCGTCCCAGTTGTCGGAGCAGACGCGCCCGCAGCAGGGTCACCTCGTCGGCGATTGGATGCATGCCGGCATCCTGCTGCAGGGTATCCAGCGTGTCGAGCGCTGCTTCCGGCTGATGCTGTGCCATCAACAGGCGGGCATGAGCATAGCGGCGCAGGGGGGTATCGAGCGAGTCGGGTCCCCGGTTTTCCTGAATGAGCAGTCGGAGCGTCAGCGCGTCGTTAGCCACATCGGAGGCGGCGTCTTCAGCGAGGATGTCGAGCTGGGCCAAGGCTGCTTCAAAAGCGCCGTCATAGAAGTCAAGCAGAGCGAGCTGGTAGCGGGCCGCCTCGGCCAGGGGGCCAGTGCGACGACGATCAAGTAAACGCAGGAAAGCCAGGCGGGCTGCGCCCAGATCGCCGGTCTGTAGCGCCAGTCTTCCCCGATCAAAGCGGGCCTGCCAGGCCGTCTCATGATCACCGTATCGGTTGACAAGCACGGTCAGCAGGGAGTCGGCCGTCTGCGAATGGTGCAGGACATCCAGCTCCAGCCGGGCCAGTCGATAGAGGACGTCCGGGACGAGCGGATGACCGGGAAAAGCGGCCAGGAAGCTCTGATACATTTCTCGGGCAGCATGGGCAGCGGTCGTGTCGCCGCTGCGCGCCTGTTCTTCATAGAGTCGTCCCAGCTCATAGCGTGCTTCGGGAAGGATGGCGGTGTTGGATCGTTGCAGGATATCCTGCAGGGCTGCACGTGCCACCTCAAGCGCGCCGGCGTCACGGGCCTGGAGAGCGAACTGGAGCAGGAGCTGTCCCTGGGTCTGCTGCAGTCGATCCAGGGCACGGTATACATTCAGCGCCCGGGCATAGTCGCCGTTGCGCAGGTAGAGCCAGGCCAGCATCTGGCGAAAGGCAGGGTTCAGCGGCTCATGGCGAACCGCCCGCTCGAAGACCTCAATGCCGGCCTTGCGCACGACTGGCTCATCCATGAACGGCTCCAGACGCGTCTGCACAAACCCGAGGCGACGCGGATCCTGCAGAAGAAACTGTCGATAGGCTTCCATGGCCTCTTCGTAGCGGCCGTTCAGGCTGTAGAGATAAGCCAGATCCAGCAGAAAAATGGACGGATTGGAGAGCGTGCGTTGCGCTCGTTCCAGCACCTGAATTGCCTCGTCGAAGCGACGCAGTTCAAGCAGGGTCTGATAGACCACCCGATACGTGCCGCTCTGGCGGGGAGCTGTCCGAATCGCCGCCTCCCAGGCCGCTTCGGCAGCTGCTTCGTCGCCTTTCAGGTAAAGCAGGCGGCCTTTTTCGGCCAGCAAAGCTGGATTCGAGGCGTCTTCACGCAAGCGGGTTTCAATCAGGCGCAGGGCATCATCGTAGCGTTTAAGATTTTCATAGACCTGCTTGAGCCGATCGTAGAAGACGTACACATCGGGGCGCTCCTGGTAGAGCGATTCTAGTAGCGGTAAGGCCTGCGTGTACTGTCCGCTTCGAAGGAACTGCTCGGCGCTCCGATAGCGCACCATGAGCAGGCTATCGGGGATCTGAGCATGGGCCATAGCGGCCCCGACAAGCAGGAACGCTATTGCCAGGTAGGGCATACGGCGGTACATAAGCGGAAAGTTGGCCGGCCGGAAGCAAAACGCAACCCTTCGTCGTACAGAAAGCAGCCTGATTCGTTTCCAACGAACTGATCGTCTATGCAGGAAATTGGCGATACGGCCTCTCCCCGTCGGTTGGCGGTGCTGGGCGCGACGGGATCGATCGGTACGCAGACGCTCGACATTGTGCGCCTTTTTCCGGATCGGCTAACGGTACAGGTGCTCACCGCCCGCCGTAACGTAGCCCGTCTTCTCCAGCAAGCCCTGGAATTTCGTCCTGCCTGTGTGGTGATCGAAGATACGGAAGGGTACCGACAGCTTCAGGAAGCGCTCGGTGGTACCGGTATCGCCGTGCTTCAGGGAGAAGAAGGATTGTGTGCCTGTGTGCAGCGACCTGATGTGGACGTGGTGGTGGCGGCCCTGGTTGGTTTTGCTGGATTGCGGCCGGTACTGGCCGCCCTGAAAGCCGGCAAGCAGGTGGCTCTGGCCAACAAAGAGACCCTGGTGGCTGGAGGGGCACTGGTACGTGAAGTATTGCAGCGTCACGGTGGTCGGCTGATCCCGGTCGATAGCGAGCACTCGGCCATCTTTCAGTGCCTGGTGGGGGAGGCATCGTCGGCCGTAGAAACGCTGATCCTGACGGCATCCGGTGGCCCCTTCCGCACGCGGCCGCTGGAGACGTTCGACCGTATCACACCGGACGAAGCCCTATGCCATCCAAACTGGTCGATGGGGGCTAAAGTAACCATTGATTCGGCCACCATGATGAATAAAGGGCTGGAAGTCATCGAAGCCCACTGGTTGTTTGATCTGCCGGCCGATCGGATTCAGGTACTGGTGCATCCCCAGTCGATCATTCATTCTATGGTAACGTTCGTGGATGGCTCGACCAAAGCCCAGCTTGGCATCCCGGACATGCGACTGCCTATCCAGTATGCGCTCAGCTATCCCGAACGCTGGGCAGCCCCTCACGAGCGCATCGACTGGGTACAGCTGGGCCAGCTGGACTTCGAAGCTCCCGATCCGGCACGCTTTCCCTGCCTGCTGCTGGCCTATGAAGCGCTGCGTCGAGGTGGAACCGCCCCGGCCGTGCTCAATGCTGCGAACGAACAGGCCGTGCAGCTTTTTCTTCAGGAACAGATTCGGTTTACCGACATAGCCCGTCTGGTCGAGACAGCCCTGGAACATCTGAGTGAACCTGGTAGCGTACCCTCCTACGAACATCTGCAGGATGCAGACCGGCGTGCACGGCAATATGTGCTGGAACTCTCCGGTGTGGCAGCCCATTGAAGGCGGGCGATCCCTGATTTTAAGGCCCCTTCAGCAAATTCTGGTATGGAGAGTGTGCTGAATCTGCTGACCTACATCTTCTGGGTGGTGCTGGCCATAATGATACTCGTGTTTACACACGAGATGGGCCATTTCCTGTTTGCCCGGATCTTCGGAATGCGGGTGGAGAAGTTTTCCATAGGATTTCCGCCGAAGATTTTTCGATGGCGTCGCGGTGAGACAGAATACGTGATCGGGGCCACTCCGCTGGGGGGCTATGTGAAAATTGCCGGTCTGATCGACGAAAATCTGGATGCCGAGTTTGTCCACCGTCCTCCAGAGCCCTGGGAGTTCCGCGCCAAGCCCATCTGGCAGCGCATGCTGGTCATTTCGGGTGGGGTGCTCTTTAACATCCTGCTGGCCATTTTCATTTTTGCCGGGCTCAAGCTGGCCTATGGTGAGCTGTACATTCCTGCTGAGAATGTGCGGGCGGTTTATGTGGACGAAGGTTCGCTGGCCTACGAAATGGGATTGCGCACGGGTGACCGCATTATCGCCGTGAATGGACGGCCGCTGGTACGCTATGGGGATCTGCGTAATCTGGAAGCGTTGCTGGCCAGTCCATTTACGATTACCGTGGTGCGGGACGGTGACACGCTGACGTTTACCGGTCCACCGGACCTGATGACCCAGCTCAGCCGTCGAGGTGGATTGCTGGGCATCTCGGTGGATCCGCCGCTGGTAGGAGGCGTGTTGGAAGGAGCACCTGCAGCCCGAGCCGGCCTGCAGACGGGTGACCGCATCCTGGCCATCGACTCCGTAGCTATTGGCTTCTGGAACGAACTGGTCGAAATCGTCCAGCAGCGGGGGGGGCAGCCCATGCGTATACGCTGGCTGCGGCCTGATACCAGCAGGGTAGTGCCTGAAGGGGCCGTCGAAGTGGCTCGCCGGTCCGACGGGATAGTCTATGAAGCGACGATCCGACCCTACTATGATCCGGAGGCCGATCGTTACTACCTGGGCATTGCCGCTCCCACGCCGCAGCTGCTGATGGCATACTTTGGGGTGCAACAGGTGCACTACGGAATCGGATCCGCAATCCTGGCCGGCATCAAGGAGACCTGGACGCATACACGGGTGATTCTGACCAGTCTGCGTCGCATGGTGACCGGCCAGGAAAGTTTCCGGGAGAATGTGGGAGGCCCGATCATGATTGCCAAAGTCACCAAAGAAGCAGCCGAAGCAGGCGCCCGTGCCTTCTGGAATATTGTCGCTTTGCTGTCTATTACGCTGGCTATCGTGAATATCCTACCGGTGCCGGCACTGGATGGCGGACACCTGCTGTTTCTGCTCTACGAGGCCATTGCGCGACGAGAGCCTTCCGTACGGGTACGGCTGGCGCTACAGCAGGTAGGCATGATTTTGCTGATCGCCTTCATGGCATTCGTTATCCTGAACGATCTATTACGGTTGTAGGGGGTTTAAGCTGAGGACCTGACCCGGACAGTACAGTGCGCAGTACTGCTAACACGGCCGACGCGGTGACTATTACAGGCAACGTGCAGACCGAGGAAGACCGAGCGCTCCAGGAGGAGCTTCGGCAGCGGGGACCATTGCCGGCCCATATTGCCATCATCATGGATGGTAACGGTCGGTGGGCGCAACAACAGGGCAAACGACGGGTAGTGGGGCACTACGAAGGCGTTGCATCGGTGCGTGACATCACCGAAGCCTGCGCCCAGCTCGGTATTCCATACCTGACGCTCTATACGTTCAGTACCGAGAACTGGCAGCGGCCGGCTTCTGAAGTCAATGCTCTGATGCAGCTTCTGGTGAAAACAATTCGCCGGGAGAAGAAAGCCCTGCTGGAAAATGGCGTGCAGCTGCGTGTGATCGGCGACATGATGCAGCTGCCTCCAATATGCCGAGACGAGCTAAAACAGGCCATCCAGGAGACGGCCAAAAACAAACGTCTGGTGCTGACGCTGGCTTTGTCTTACAGCGGACGCTGGGAGATTCTGCAGGCTGTGCAGGCACTGGCACGACAGGTGCAGGAAGGCAGGCTGCGACCTGAAGAGATCGACGAAGCCACTTTCGCTGCTGCCCTGCCCAGTGCTGGACTGCCTGATCCTGATCTGCTGATTCGAACAGGCGGCGAGTTTCGCATCTCCAACTTTTTGCTCTGGCAGATTGCGTACACCGAACTGTATATCACAGATATTTACTGGCCCGCCTTCCGGCGGCGTCAGCTGTACGAGGCCATCCGCAGCTACCAGAACCGTGAACGCCGGTTTGGCCGAATTTATACCTCAGATACGAATGGCATCGGTTAAAACGTTAACAGGCCAGAAGCACTACGCAGGCACAAAAACGCGAGGCATGCCACAGATGAAACGGATGGTGGTGTGGTTGTGCAGTGGACTGCTGCTGACACTGGGCGTGGCCCGGGCGCAGACGTTCGCGCCGAACGGTGTCAGCCGCGTTGTGCTGCAGGGATTGGAGATTGAAGGCGTCCAGGACGAAAGCACCAGAGATATTGTGCGGCAGGCCAGCGGGTTGCGTATTGGCCAGGAGCTTGCGTTGCCAGGCGACCCGGCGCTGGCCGAGGCAATTCGCGGCATCTACCGGCTGGGGCTGTTCTCGCAGGTGCAGATCATAGAGCAACGGCGAGAAAGTGAGGCCGTGTACCTGACCATCCGGGTCCAGGAAGAACCCCGGCTGGCCAGTTACACATTCTCCGGTCTAAAGAAAGGAGACCGAAAAGAACTGCGCAAACGGTTGCCGCTGTTTCGAGGGGCGCGGGTGCGCCCGACCGACATCGAGCGTTCCGAGCAGATCATTCGAGAGTACCTGAAAGAAAAAGGGTATCTGCTGGCTCAAGTGCGCACGCGTCGCGAAGAGAATGACCAGGGAGAGGTGATACTGCATTTCGAGGTAGAGCGAGGCGAAAAGGTCAAAATCGGTCAGATCATTTTTGAGGGCAATGAACAGGTCTCCGACAGGAAGCTCCGGGGCAAAATGAAGCATACCAAGCAGAAAAGCTGGTGGCGTTTCTGGCGCAAAGCCCGTTTCGACCCGGACAAATTCGAAGAAGACCTGCAAGCCATCATTGATTACTACAACGAAAAGGGATTCTACGATGCCCGGATTGTACACGACACCGTCTACCTGGCCGAAAACACCGAAGATCCGGAGCTGATTGTTAAGATTACCGTGCACGAAGGCCCCCGTTATTATGTGCGCCGCATCGAGTGGGAGGGCAACACGGTGTTTCCCGATGAGGTGTTAACCGAAGCGCTGGGCATCAAAAAAGGGGATCCGTTCAATCGAAAAAAGCTGGAAGAAAATCTCTACGGTAACCGGCACAGCACGGATGTCTCCAGCCTGTATATGAATCGGGGCTACATGCTCTTCCGTGCGGAGCCAAGAATTCAAGTGGTGGGCCGCGACTCGCTGGACCTTTATTTTGATGTATATGAAGGCGACGTCTTCGAGTTCGGGACTATCAACATTACGGGCAATACGAAGACGAAAGAACATGTGATCCGGCGCGAGCTGTACACGATCCCGGGGCAAACCTTCAGCCGTGATGCCATTCAGGAATCGATACGACGCCTGGCACAGCTCAACTACTTCAATCAGGAGGCACTGGCTGCAGGTCCCGAGGTACAGGTCAATCCTGAGAAAAAGACAGTTGATCTGACCTATAAGGTCGAAGAGGTAGGGAGCGACCAGCTTGAGCTTTCAGGAACATGGGGGCAGCTCGGACTGATTCTCATGTTGCGCTTTACCCTGAACAATTTCTCAGCGCAGAATCTGTTTAACGGCAAGGCCTGGCGGCCGCTTCCTGCCGGGGATGGCCAGCAGCTTTCCCTGAGTATCCAGACGAATGGCACATACTATCAAAGCTATGGACTATCGTTTACAGAGCCCTGGTTCCGGGGACGACCCAATCCGGTCGGTTTTGCGCTGGACTATACCCGCTTTAGTGACTACCCCTTCTTCAACAACATAGGTGATCTGACCACCTTTACCAGTCGTGTCTTTTACGAGCGGCGGCTGAAATGGCCCGACGACTATTTTACCGGCTCCCTCGGCTTAGGCTTCCAGTACTTTGAAAACAATAACTTCACCACCACATTGCCCCGGGGCGTCAGCCGGGAAATCACCCTGCGCGCCGGGCTGACGCGCAATTCACTCGACAATCCGCTGTTCCCAACGGCTGGTTCGCTGGTGCGGTTATCGCTTGATGTGGCGTTGCCGTTTGGGGACTTTGTACAATACCACAAATGGCGGTTGAAGACGAACTGGAATGTGCCGCTCTTTCCAAAGATATCGTTGGGCTTCGGTACCGAGTTTGGCTTTATCGGATCGATTACGGGCGATCCTGTGGTCTTTCAACGGTTCATCGTGGGAGGCTCTCCCTTCGACACGCAGGGAGCTTTTGGCTACTACGGGAAGGATATCGTCTACATGCGTGGCTATCCACTGGGTGTGCTCGGCCCCCGGCTGAACAACGAGCCCATTGGCGGACGTATCCTGAATAAGTACACGTCAGAACTGCGCTGGTTGGCCGTGCAGAGTCCCCAGCTACAAGCCGCTCCTTATCTGTTTATGGATGCAGCCAATACATGGGATCGATTTGCCACCTATAATCCGGCGCAACTTTTCCGTTCGGCCGGCTTTGGCGTACGCCTTTTCCTGCCTATCCTGGGCATGGTGGAGCTGGTCTATGGCTATAACTTTGACGAGTTTCAGCCCATTCCGACGCAAGGACACGACGGATCGCGGCGCTGGTACTTCCAGTTCTCGCTGGGACAGGGTTTCAACAACTAATCGGACGCTTACCCATGCCGCAAACACTAAGGATCTTGCTGCTGGGGATGTTGTGTCTGGCGGGCGTGGTGCAGGCGCAGCATCGCATTGGCTATGTGGATACCGAGTATATTTTAAGCAAGCTGCCTGAGTATCAGGCAGTGCAACAGCGTCTGGATCAGATGGTCCGTGACTGGCAGGCTGAACTCGAACAGCGACGTCAGGAGATCGATCGCATGTTCGAAGAGTACCAGGCGCGGGAGTTGCTCTACACGCCGGAAGAACGGCAGCGCCGTCGCGAGGAAATTGCTCGTGCAGAAGCCGAGCTGGATCGTCTACGGCAACAGTACTTTGGCCCGGAGGGCGAACTGTTCCGGCAACAGGAGACGTTGTTGCGTCCCCTACAGGAACGGATCCTGGAAGCCATTGAGAACGTGGCGCGCGAGGAAGGGTACGATTATGTACTGGACAAAGCAGCAGCTCCCCTGTTGCTGTACGCTCCACCGGAACATGACCTGAGCGATCGGGTTCTCGCCGAGCTTAACGTAAATGTCGGGTCGCAAAATTGAGCATCAACTAACAGGGATTGTTACAATGCGCACTCGTCGTATTGCACTGCGGGCGCTGATCGGCGTCGTCTTTATAGGAGGCCTGTTACAGGCTGAGATTAGTCTGGCGCAGCCCATGCGCATCGGGTATACGGACCCCGATGTCATCATTGTCAACATGAAGGAGTATCGAGATATTCAGCAGCAGCTACAGAAAGAGGCGCAGGAGAGTCAGACGGCGCTGCAGGAGATGTTCAATGAATATCAGCAGAAACTGGAGCGTTATCAGCGTCAGCGGGCCCTGCTTTCTGAGCAGCGTCGTCAGGAGCGTGAGCAGGAACTGTTGCGGCTTCAACAGGAGATTCAGGAGGCTTCTGCGCGTCGGCAACAGCAGCTGGCTCAGCGAGAGGCTGAGTTGATGCAGCCGTTGCTGGAGCGCGTGCAGCAGGTGATCGACCAGGTGGCGCAGGAGCAAAACCTGGACGTTGTGCTGCGAGCACAGGCATTGCTCTACGTTAAGGAAGGCCGGGTGGTGGACATTACGCGTGAAGTAGCCCGGCGTCTGGGCATTGAAGTGCCGGAAGATACCACGGCAATACAGCAGGACTAAAGACTGAGCCCCTGGATGGTTTTTACAGCGGGCGTCGGAGCCAGGCGCCCGCTTTTTCGTTGGAATAGAACCCTTACGACCCTCCGCCCACTTGATTCCGGCTTCGATATGAGCACGCAGACGGTCCCGCCTTCCGTGGTAGTCAATGCGCGACGGGTGACTACCCAGACACTGCAAGAAATGAAAACGGCCCGTATCCCGATTGCGGCGCTGACGGCTTACGACTATACGTTGGCGCGTATCCTGGACACGGCCGGCATTGATATAATTCTGGTAGGCGACTCAGCTTCCAACGTAATGGCAGGCCATGAAACCACGCTGCCCATCACGCTGGACCAGATGATCTACCATGCGCAGTGTGTGGTGCGGGCCGTGCGACGGGCGCTGGTCGTAGTCGATCTGCCTTTCGGGTCCTACCAGGGAAATCCCAACGAAGCACTGGCCTCAGCCATCCGGGTCATGAAAGAAGCGGGCGCACACGCCGTCAAACTGGAAGGCGGACGGCCCATTCTGGAAGCCGTAGAACGTATCGTTACAGCAGGAATTCCGGTCATGGGACACCTGGGACTGACCCCACAGAGCATTTACCGTTTTGGCACCTATAAAGTGCGTGCACAGGAACCGGACGAGGCCGAACAGTTGCGGCGTGATGCCAAACTATTGGAAGAAGCTGGATGCTTTGCCATCGTGCTGGAAAAGATCCCGGCCGCGCTGGCTCGTGAAGTGACAGCCTCGCTGCGAATCCCAACCATCGGCATCGGCGCCGGAGTGGACTGTGACGGGCAGATCCTTGTATTGCACGATATGCTTGGCCTGACCACCGACTTCAATCCGCGCTTTGTGCGCCGCTATGCCCGATTGGCCGAAACCATTACGGAGGCTGTGCAACATTACGTGCAGGACGTGCGGCACCGTACGTTTCCTGCGCCTGAAGAAAGCTATTAACCGATGCATGCGCCTATGCCTACAGCACCCGATCGCCGACCGCTGATTCTGGTCTGTAACGACGACGGCATTAATGCGCCGGGCATTGCTGCCCTGGCAGCAGCCATGGACGCGCTGGGTGAGGTGTACGTAGTGGCGCCAGCAACTGAACAGAGTGCCGTAGGCCATGCTATCACCGTGCGCGATCCGGTACGGGCTTATCCCTGGTCGTTTACTGTGCCTTCGGGAGAGGTGCCGGCCTATGCGGTTTCGGGTACACCGGCCGACTGTGTCAAGCTGGCTGTCAATCAGCTGCTGCCTCGCCGTCCCGATCTGGTGGTCAGTGGCATCAATCGAGGCCCCAACACGGCGGTCAATGTGATCTATTCGGGTACGGTCAGTGCCGCAACCGAGGCTGCTATCCTGGGCATCGATGCGATCGCTTTTTCCCTCTGCAACTGGACGGCTCACGACTTCAACGCCGCCGCGCACTATGCCCGACAGATTGCGCGCACCGTGCTGACGCGTGGACTGCCACCAGGCATTCTGCTGAATGTGAACATTCCAGACCTACCCCTTGAAGCGATCAAAGGAATTGCGATCACCCGACAGGCCCGTTCCCGCTGGGAAGAAAGCTTCGCCGAACGCCGGGATCCCTATAATCAACCCTACTACTGGCTCACCGGCCGCTTTGTGAATCTGGACGACGGCGACGATACGGACCTGGAGGCCGTCGAGCAGGGCTATGTATCGATTACGCCGCTGCAACATGACCTGACGGCACACGCCTATCGCGCGATGCTCAATCAGTGGAACTGGGACCAACTTCCTGCCACTACCGAACCCTCCACTTCCAATGGACGCGAACAACGTGCATCAGGAGACGCTTCGGCGCCGCACGAGCGGACACGGTGATCTGCAGGATCTCACGCATGAGGTGGCCGCTGTGGTGGCACGCTCGGGTGTGACACGAGGGCTGGTCCATGTGCATATTGTGGGAAGTACGGTAGCGATCGCGTATCATCACGTTTGAACAGCGTGGCACACTGGGGATCGGTTTGCCCTTCCGTCTATGCAGGAGGCAGAAGGGTCGGGACGGCCTGCCGCCTGTGGATTCGGTAGACAGTAAAGTCCTCCCGATCGGTTGTGACGATCACGCGGCCTTTTTCTGCTTCCACCAGTGTCAGCAATGCGGCATCCGCTACACTGATACGATCCGCATACCGTCGGAGTAATGCTTCTATACGGGAGCCCCAGACAGACGCTACGTGCACCTCGAGCACTCGCATTAACTCCAGAAGTCGTAACGGATTGCCGCCGCCACGCCTGATCAGAAACCAGGCCTCCGATACGACCGGTTCACAGGTGATCAGCGGGGCTTCCAGGGTATCTACCGTCCGGACTGCCCAGTGATGATACCGGTCGCGCCGATTCAGCAGGGCCACCAGCGGTCCTGTATCCAGTACATAGGCCGAAACACTCATGAAGTACCGTATCCCTCCATGTATTTGGGATCGCTGGATAGCGCTTCCGGCCCTTCAAAACAGCCGATAAGGTGCTTGGCATCTTTCAGACGGCCTTGTGGCACCGGCGATTGGGCTTCTGCCTCAAGCTCTTCCAGCCGGCGCCGCACGGCCTCAAGCACGGCCGCTTTCATGGTGGTTGCCCGCAGCTTGGCCAGTCGTTCTATCTGACGACGTTCATGGGGTGCCAGCCGCATTCCAAAGTTTTTTTCGACAGACATTGTGGTAACACATTGAGCAGTAATGTTACAACATCTTCTATTACGTTTTTGTCCCTCAGAAGGATTCGCCGAACAATTCGGAGACTATCGCCGAAATGCAGACGGTCGAGCAGGAGCAGGCTGTTCCTTGCTCCTTCATCCGGACCGTCCGGAAAGGCCTGCATAATGCCGGTATCTGGTATCGATCGAGCGATTTGAACTAATTTGTAGCCCGATGTAAATGAACAATCAGTCATTGCTTTGTAGCGTACGGCCGGCTTTCCAGGTGATCGGTGGCCGGGAGAGCACCACGGCCAAACGGAAGTGCGCTGAACAGATGCACAGCCAAAACCGGGGTAAATTATGAAGGTGCATCAGGAGACGCTTCGGCACCGCACGAGCGGACACGGGGATCTGCAGGATCTCACGCATGAGGTGGCCGCTGTGGTGGCACGCTCTGGCATAACGAAAGGGCTGGTCCATGTGCATATTGTGGGAAGTACAGCGGCCCTTGGGACGATCGAGTTTGAGCCCGGTCTGCAACAGGATCTGCCAACCTTAATGGACCGCCTCGTTCCGCCACATGAACACTACATGCACGAGCAAACCTGGCACGATGGTAATGCCCATGCGCATCTGCAGGCCACGTTACTGGGAGCCTCGGTAACCGTGCCGGTGCGCGACGGGATGCCCGTACTGGGGACCTGGCAACAGATTGTGCTGCTGGAGTGCGATGTGCGCCCTCGCCAGCGTGAGATCGTGGTGACTGTGCAAGGGGTGTGATGCCGTTTTTAGGCGTGTCCAGAGGGCAAGCCATTCCATGAGCTTGGGCGATTTCCGGGGGAGCACGTTTGCCTGATTGCGAGATCGAACCGACTGGGGTCCGGTCGCTGGATGGCCTAACAACCCTTCTTTTCCTGACTTCTCCCGCGCCTCTGGAGCGGGGCTCTACCCCGACCATCACTGCCCCGTACACCCGTGCTCTATCCTCGAAAGCAAGCACCCCCTCACTCCTCCGGGCAACTCCCCCTCAAAGGGGAAGCGAAATTGATCTGGCTTGACCGTGCAAATTGTAACTCGAAAGTATTGCTGCTAAGCGAAGCGTTTTTTTACAAGTCCCCCCTCCTCACCGGCGAGAGGGACAGGGGAGGGGCTTGTCCCAACCAGCAACACCCTCATCCCATACGCTCTTGTTCTGCCCAAGCGAAATACCCCCTCAGGCCCTTCGGGCCAGCTCCCCCTCCAAGGGGGAGGAGAGGCTCTGGTTGCTGGACCCTGGCGGATCTGACGCGGCCGCTGGGTAGCAGACCGACCGGTATTGATGCGTTCCCCCTCCCCACCGGGGAAAGGGACATGGGGAGGGGCCAACCATCTCACCCATGATCCAGCGGCTACGCTGTTTCTGACGGCAACGCTGCCTTCCAACAGACACCCCCTCAGGCCCTTCGGCCTGCTCCCCCTCCAAGGGGGAGCGAAATTCTTGAGGCTCCATGGCAAAACGCACTTCGGTGCCGATGCCAACCACCAGGCAAAGCTTTTTTCCCGACAAGAGGGTCAGGGAAGAGCCCCCTCAACCCAAGACGTACGACAATACAACCCTTCGATAGCGATAAAACAAGGGCTTGACGAACCCTTCTGTTTGTATTTTCTTTTGCCATAACCACGGCGAAGTGGTGACCCTTCCGTCACCGGCCGTTCTCGGTTGCGCAGAAAACCTTTCCCCAACCGAAAACGGAAGGAGCCATGCGAAGCACACGTTTTGGGTTGCCGGCGGCGCAGGAGGTGGAGCTGGCGACGGGCGCCTGGTCGTCGGGTCGTTATGTGGTGGTGCTTCGGGTGGGTGAGCGTACGTTGACGCAGCCGATCACGCGG
>JAUZRN010000011.1:0-85000 GCA_030950375.1 Rhodothermus sp.
TTGCCGGTAGGCGCATTGAGGCGGCCATCGTTAAAGAACCGATCCCAGCTCAACCCACCATCCAGCGAACGATTGATGCCGCCGGCCGTACCGGCCCATACGGTACCCGTTCCGTCCACATGTACGGCAAAGGCAAAGTAGTTGTCGTAGCGGTCCAGGGCGCTGACTGGTGGGGCTACTCGGAAAAAGTAGGGTTGATCGGGACGCAGGGCGTCGAGCGTGTCAGGGGGCAGAACGGCTCGGTGCCAGGTGCGTCCAAAGTCGTCCGAATAGCGCAGACCGCCGTACCAGTTTGCCGCCCAGAGACGACCGCGTTGTCGATCGTAGGCCAGGTCGAACGTCGTGGTCAGTTGCGGAGCGACAACCGGCTCGGCTGGAAGCCGCGAAATGCCATAGGTAATCACCGTATCGGTGGAAGCATCGAGCGGCGGAAAGCGAAAGGTCCACGTTTGCCCTCCATCGGTGGAAAAAACCAGTCCCACGGCCTCAAACACATCGTCCTCCACGCCATCGCCGTTCAGATCGGCCTGGTAGCGCGTGCCCAGACTGGCCCAGATTGTATCGCCCACTACCAGCAGCGCATAGACACGTCCGCGCCCCTGCATGATCGAATCGACAGAAGCCCGGTACCAGGTCTGTCCCCCGTCGAAGGTCAGATCCAGGCGCGGTCCGACCCAGAGCGAGTCGCCTCGGGCCGCCAGGTTGCTGACAAAATTTTCAGCGATGCCCGGTACCGGGAGCATCTCGGCTACGCGTCGGCTCCAGTCGGCTTTTGACTGCGCCCACCCTGCTGCCGGCAGCAGTCCCAGCAGCCATCCCATCCAGAGTCGTCGGTTACTCCACCACCACATCACGCCGCACCTCCTCACTGGTGAGTCCGATTCGATCGATCGCCTGAAAGGCAAACGTATAGGTGCCCGGCGCATTGTCGCTGGCCAGCGCAAGCGTCACGGTAAACAGACCGTCACCGGCCACCGCATCCCCGCTGTTGGGGATGCCCCCGCAGACCCCTTCGCTGCCGTCGTCACACAGCAGGATAGGGGCCCCGTTGTTGACGCGCAGTTCAACGCGCAGGATGTTCTCCAGCCCGTCTGGATCTGATACCTGTGCCACCACCTGAAAGATCACCGGAGGCTCGCCGGGCGCTGGTCGCTGCAAAGTATCGGGTACTTGCACAGCCTCAATCACAGGCGGACCACCGGTAGCCCAGAACCAGAGCGTACCACGCACTTGATTACTGAGCCGCCGGGCATCATCCACAGCATAGACGAGTACGGTGTAAGGGCCGACCTGTGCCCGATGCAGCCGAAGCGTCGTCCCGCCTGCATACCGATCATTGCCAACAGCTTCCAGGGTGCCCGTCGCTACCGGCTCGGTAGTGCTGAACGGAGCACGTACCACAAACGCCACCTGAACCACCTGACCGTCTGGATCCCGCGCTGTCACGGCTATCGTTAGCGGGATGAGCGCTGTATCCCCCCGGACTTGCTCTGCAGGTAGCGCGTTAAAATCGACCGAATCCGGTGCAAAAGAGAGGTTTGATACCACCGGAGGACGCTCGTTCAGCGACGGTGCTCCGGGCAGGGTATCACACCCCCAGAGCAATCCGCCCGCCAACCCCAGTAACCAGCAAATGGGTCGCATGGACACCTTTCCGTACGTTGGCTCAGATGCTTCCGTAGTCACACAACCTCATAGGCGCGGGCGGATCTTTGCTCCCAAGATAAAAAACAGGACGATGCAATGCACCATCAGATCAGATATAACGGGCGAATGCTAAAACAAAGCACAAAGATCGCAATAGCCGCCCAGCCCAGCACGCGTTGCGTAGGTGTGAGCGACAATCGGTACCCCACAGGCGGATGATCGACCCGGATCAGATACAGAATGATCAGGCTCCATAGAAACCATCCGCTGTGTCCCATCCAGCCGACAAACGTGGCCAGACGAGGTGCCAGCGCTGCCAGCGCCATCAATCCCAGAAGCACGGGCGCTATAATCCGGTGGTTGCCCTCAAACAGCCGATGCAGGTAGAGATAAAGCGCCAGAGACAGCCCGAACCAGGCAGCCGGCTCCAGCCACCAGATGCCTTCTTGCAGAAGCGGCGGGAGCGTCTCCAGGGCAAAGCCTATGGTAGCGGACACCAGTAGCACCAGCACGAAAGCACGGGCCAGGCGTCGATGCCAGACAGGGCCAAAAAGTGCGTAGAGTACGTGGCCCCCATCGAGCTGGCCCACGGGCAGCAGGTTCAACGCTGTGAAAAACAGACCCAGCCAGGCAGCAAACAGGGTAGGATAGTGATACAGCTCGTACATAGGCGGCACGTTCGGGAAAAAACGGGCCAGCGTATCGAACAGCAGCGTAGGGCCCAGTACCAGCGTCACACTACCCGGAGCCTCTGCGGGCAGAGGAGCCGAAGGGAAACGTCCATGCGCCAGGATATACGCTTTGAGCGTTTCATGGCCGGGCACGTCCAACAGATAGGTGGGCGGCGGCAGGGTCAGGAGCGCATAGAGCAACACAATGAGCGCGACGACGAAGCCTGCCAGTGGGCCAGCGACACCGATATCGAACAGCGCACGCGTATCCGGGATTGGTTCCCGAATGCGGATGACAGCGCCAAATGTTCCGATTCCGTTGAAGGGGAACGGTATGTAATAGGGCAACGTGGCATCAATGCGGTGGCGCTGCGCTGCCAGATAGTGGCCAAACTCGTGTACCGTCAGAATCAGTAATAGCGGTAGGCTAAAACGCAGACCATCGGCCAGCAACGCACCATATCCCAGCCGTTCATAAAGCAGCCAGCGACCGGCCCAGTCGGGCCAGGTCAGCGTGGTTGTCACCAGCGTTAGCACAAACAGCAACAGATGCAGCCATACCCGCCGGGGGCGGCGCGGCCGCCCCTCAATCGTTTCTTGCCATCGAATGCCCGAGATTGGCTCCAAAACGTTCTCCAGCTTTATTCGACATCGGCCCACTCATACGATTCGACCCGCAAAAGGCTTCCGCCTGCTCAGCACAGGGCCGAAAGCCCCGCTTCGATGCGTTGCATTGCCTCCACCAGATTTTCCATCGAGGCGGCATAGGAGATGCGCACACCGTTTGGATCCCCAAAAGCCTGACCGGGTACCAGGGCCACGTGGCACTGCTCCAGCAGGTAGAGGCAGAGCGACTCGCTATCGGTGATGGGCTGTCCATCTGGCGTGCGCCGTCCGTAGAACGCCGAGACCTGCGGGAACAGATAAAAGGCCCCCTCTGGCTTCGGGCAGGCAATACCTTCGATAGCCTGCAGCCGCGTCAACATAAAGTCACGTCGCTGGCGAAAGGCGGCCACCATTTCCTGAATCGGCTCCTTGTCCATCTGCAGTGCGGCCAACCCTGCTTTTTGCGAAATGCTGCACGGTGCCGAAGTAAACTGGCTCTGCACCTTGGCCGCAGCGTTGACAATAGGCCGCTCGGCCGCCAGATAGCCCAGCCTCCAGCCGGTCATTGCGAACCCCTTGGAGAAGCCGTTCACTGTGATCGTACGTGCCTTCATATCCGGCAGGCTGGCAAACGACACATGCTGCGCGTCGAACAGAATGTATTCGTAGATTTCGTCCGAGAGCACATAGACGTGCTCGTGGCGACGCAGTACTTCGGCCAGCGCCTCCAGCTCCTCAGGAGAATAAACCGTCCCTGTTGGATTCGAGGGCGAGCAGAGAATAAGCAGGCGCGTGCGCTCGGTAATAGCCGCCTCCAGTTGTGCTGGGGTCAAACGATAGCCAGTCTCAACCGACGTGGGCAATACGACGGGCGTCGCACCGGCCAGACGCACCATCTCTGGATAGCTGACCCAGTAAGGCGCCGGAATCAGCACCTCGTCTTCAGGCCGGCAGAGCACCTCAATGGCCATGGCCACGGCCTGCTTGGCCCCGTTCGTGCAGAGAATCTGATCCGGCTCGTACTCGAGGCCATTCTCCTCGGCCAGCTTGCGACAGATGGCCTCGCGAAGCTCCAGCATGCCCGCATTTTCCGTGTAGTGCGTGAAGCCTTCACGAATGGCTCGGATGGCGGCCTCGGCAATAGGCGCCGGTGTATCAAAGTCTGGCTCACCGGCACTCAGACTGATCACGGGCTTACCTTCACGTCGTAGCTGTCTGGCGCGTGCCGTCATGGCCAGCGTGGCCGACGGCTGCATGGCTTTGACCCGAGGATTAAACGATTCAAGCTGCACCGACATGGACGGCTGCCGACATTTGCAAGAGGCTTTTTGGAAGCAAAGATTTGCGCGCAAAGTTAAGGGCAAAACGCGCTGGCTTCAATGGCCCGGACGTTTCTTCCGCAGTGCTTCAACAACGGGCGGAGGTACAAACAGACTTACGTCACCTCCCCAGCGATGAATTTCCCGCACGATCGACGAGCTGATCATCGCATACTCCTCCGAAGTCATCAGAAACACCGTCTCCAGCTCGGGATAGAGGCGACGATTGGCGAAGGCCATGCGAAACTCATACTCAAAGTCACTCACCTGACGCAGGCCACGCACCAGCGCCGTCGCTCTGCGTGCACGCGCATGATCGACAAGCAAGCCCTCAAAAGCGACCACCTCAACGCGATCCAGATGCGCCGTACATTGACGAATCAGTTCACAGCGTTCCTCAATAGAAAAGAGCGGCTCCTTGCCAACGTTGACAGCCACGGTCACCTCTACCCGGTCGAAAATCCGCAACGCCCGTTCGACAATGTCCAGATGGCCGTAGGTGAAGGGATCGAATGAACCAGGATAGAGGGCCAGGCGTTCGCGCATAAGCGTTTAGCGAGCAACAGGTTGCGAACGAAACACCGAAACAATCGTGCGGCCGTAGCGTCGGCTGGTATCCAGATGCGGATGTCCTTCGAAGTTATGGCGCTTGTCATGTTCAAGCACAAACAGGCCATGCGGCTTCAGATGGGGCAGTGCCATTTCCGGTAGCTGCGGCAGTTCAGGCAAATCGTAGGGCGGATCGGCCAGAATCAAGTCAAACGGGGGGCCGCAGTAATGTCGCAGATACTCGACAGCATCTCCCCGGATGAACTCGCAGATGTCCTCGACTTTCAGCGCCTGCGCGTTCGTCCGAGCGCAGGCCAGCACCGGTCCCTGCAGCTCCACAAAGGTTACGGCTACAGCACCCCGGCTAATCGCCTCCAGTCCCAGTGCGCCCGTGCCTGCAAACAGGTCAAGCACCTCGGCCCCTTCCAGGTCCATCCGACTTTCCACGAGATGAAAGAGCGACTCCCGCGTGCGGTCGGTGGTCGGGCGGGTTAGATGCCCTTTAGGCGCACGGAGCGTCTTCCGACGGAACCGTCCGGCTATGATTCGCATAGCGTGGTCTCCACTCAGGTTAACGCAACCCCGACGCAGGGCACGTACGCCACGGCTTCCGTGGGGTTCAGCACTTCCGGATCCAGGGTGGTGAGCACTACTGGATTAAGTAGCAGGGGCTCCACCGGAAACAGCAGCTTTAATTCCTCCCGGAGGGAGATCGGTAGATGCGTACCGTAAAGCGCCAGCTGCTCGACCATAGCTGCACTCAGCCCGAGCCGATGCAGCAGCGCCATACAGAAATAGGCGACGTCTTCACCGCTACGGGTAAAATGGCTCAGGTACCAGGCGCCGCGTCGGCAGAGCGTGAATTCGGTATAGGCTTCATAGCAACCGATGGCCAGCGCGACCTCAGGCGCTACGTCAGGTTCAGCTCCGGGCAACCGTTGCAGCATCGCGGCCGCTCCCGCCGTGCTGAGTCGGATGCGATACTGGTTACACGGTGCCTGTTGCAGTACCTGCTCCAGGTGCTGTTGCATAGGACGAGGCAGTACAAGCACCTGGTACCAGCATGCCGAGGCCTCCTCCGGTAGCGTCTGACGGAAACCGGGCTCAGCGTGCAGGTGAAGCGCCTCCGGCGGCTGGCCCGTAATCCAGGCAGCTTCCGCAAGCAGTCGATGACGAAGGGCCTCCGCCTCGATCGTCACAGGCTGCAGACTGGCGAACGCCACCATTCCCTGAGGCGGATGCAGAGCCACGTCCAGCTCATCCGCCGATAGCCCCGCCAGCACATCACGCAGCGCTTCCCCCACTACATCCAGGTAGCGGGGCGAGGCTGCCTGCAACTCACGCAACACATTGAAGTCAAAGTCACAGCTCCCCAGCCGTAACAGATGATAGCGATTGCCGCGACGCTCCAGTTCGGCGTAACGCAGCACCGCGTCGTGTAATTCAATACCTGCCCGTGCCCGGGCTTCCATATCCGGCGCTCCTGGCCGCCTGTAAACGGCCTTATTCCCAGCTGGCCGCGTTCAACTTGGTCACGTCCGGTTCCAACGAACCGATATAATCGTCCGAAGCCGGATCTTTCAGATAGTAGATCTCTACACGTCCCGTATCGTTGACCACATACTCAAACTTGCCATTACGTGGCGAATAGATGAGCGAGTCCAGATTGAAGCCAGGACCGAAAATGCTGTCGGCCTTGGCCATCATGAACGAATCCTGGCGAATCCAGGCCACCAGCGAATCAAGCGTCGGCGGATAGTGGTCGTAAAGCAGCTCATAGCGAATGAGGGCCGTACGAATATCGCTCATGCGGTCGCGTGTCAGGCGCGTTAGCTCCTGCTCGCGCCGCACCGCTTCGTAGGGCTCGGTGATCGAAAGGTACAGGTAATACGCCAGCACCACGATCACCACGCCCAGCACGATCTGTAAAACAATGCGCGTAGTCTGACGACGGGTTGCCATGCGTTCTGTGCTCCTGATGGCTGATCGTTAACCGTTGACCGCAAGAAAAAAACGACATGGACCTTCCCATGTCGGCATCGAAAATACAGGACACGCCCGCGAAATGCAACCATTTTCTTTTTACAGGCCTTTCGCTCTCGGATTCACCCTGTAGACCTGCAACCCGTTTGTATTCGACCCGGTTAAAGGGGCCAGCCACACAACAAGCCCCATGGTCACCGTGACCCGTCTGCTTGTTAACATCGATCACATAGCCACCCTGCGCAACGCCCGGCGTGAGACGTTTCCCGATCCAGTGCAGGCAGCCGTGCTGTGTGAACTGGCCGGTGCCGACGGGATTGTTTTTCACCTGCGTGAAGACCGCCGGCACATTACCGATCGGGATGTTTTTCGCCTGAAGGAAGTCGTCCAGGGCAAACTGGACTTTGAGCTCTCCACGAACGAAGAGATTGTGGCCATCTGCTGTCAAGTGCGCCCGCATCTGGCCACGCTGGTACCGGAACGGCGCGAAGAAATTACTACCGAAGGGGGCCTGGACGTAATCGCCAACCGCGCCCGCCTGCAAACAGTAATTCCGCGCCTCTTTGAGGCTGGCATTGAAGAAGTGGCGCTCTTTGTGGATCCAGACCCGCGTCAGATCGAAGCTGCCCGAGAGGTGGGGGCCAACGCCATTGAGCTGCACACCGGCGACTTTGCCAACGCCCCTACCGAAACAGCGCGTCGCACCGAAGCCGAAAAGCTGGCGGATGCCGCTCGTCGAGCACACGAACTGGGCCTACAGGTTCACGCCGGCCATGGTCTTAACTATCATAACTACCTGCTCTTCCGAGAAACCGTCCCCCATGTCCATGAAGTATCGATCGGCTTTGCGATCATCGCACGGGCCGTACTGGTGGGACTGGAAACTGCTGTGCGCGAAATGCGTCGGCTGGTGAAGGGCTACTAACAGTGCATGCTATGGAAGCAGAAAAAAACCAGCCAGCACCCTCCTTGCTTATCGACCCCGCCCAGCTTCCCCCCGAACACCGGAGTGGCTATGTGGCTATTGTCGGAAAGCCGAACGTGGGCAAAAGCACCCTGATGAATGCCCTCCTTGGCCACAAGCTATCCATTGTTACCCCCAAACCGCAAACAACCCGCCACCGGGTCCTGGGTATCCTTTCAGGCGACACTTATCAGATAGTCTTTCTGGATACGCCAGGCGTGCTCAAAAAAGCCCGTTATAAGCTTCATGCGCACATGTTGCGCACCGTCGACCGCGCTATAGCCGATGCCGATCTGGTGCTCTTCATGGCCGATGCCACCCAGCCTACGCCCGACACAATCAGCCTGAGCCACCTGAATCATCGACCGGCTATTCTGGCCATCAACAAAATGGATCTGGTGCAGCAAGCACAAGTGCTCCCTCTGGTAGACGCCTATATCCAGCAGTATCCGTTCGAGGCCGTTGTTCCTATTTCCGCCCTGACAGGCTATAACCTGGATGTCCTGCTCAAAGAGCTCATCCATCGCCTCCCGCCCGGCCCTCCTTTCTATCCTAAAGATCAGCTGAGCGAACACCCGGAACGCTTCTTTGTGGCCGAGATCATCCGTGAGAAAATCTTCGAACAGTTCCGTGAAGAAATTCCTTACGCCGCCCAAGTCAACATCGTGGATTACAAGGAGCGGCCCGAAGGCAAAGATTTTATTGACGCGGAAATCGTCGTCGAGCGCCCTTCCCAGAAAGCCATCCTGATCGGTAAAGGTGGACGGGCGCTTAAACGGTTAGGCACAGTGGCCCGTCAGGAAATCGAAGCATTCCTGGGGCGACCTGTCTATCTGCAGTTGCATGTCAAAGTACGCGAAGATTGGCGCAACCGCGACCGACTGCTGCGTTCCTATGGCTATTAAACCACTGTTTCTGCCTCGACCAGCTGTACCCCCAGCCCCACCGCTACGGCTTCGTGCAGCGATGGTGGGACAAAGGTCCGTTCAATGCGATGCAATGAAAAGCTCCGGCGACGTGGATAGGTGCGCCGTAGCTCCAGAAAGCGTTCGGCCCGCCGGGCAGGCGTGCCGTTTTGCATGACAATCCGAAAGCGGGCATCGTCAGCTGCGATGTCGTACATCTGCCGGACCAGTTCAGCCAGCCATTGCGTTTCAGGCAGTTGCATATCGGGCGGAATCAGATCCAGCCGGTCGTCTGGCTGTGGTCCAAGCTGTTCCCTGTCGTCCGGCTGAAATGGCAGGTTCAGGTGTCGTGCCAACGCTTCGGCCAGCATAAGCGTACCCCGGACTTTACCTTCATAAGAATGCCCTGCAATATGGGGCGTAGCAATATCCACCCGGGCAATCAAGGCCGGATCGGGAGCGGGTTCCCCCTCCCAGACGTCCAGCACGACAGCTTCCGGATACCCCTGCTGCCGCGCCTCCAAGAGAGCCCGACCATCCACCACAGCCCCCCGCGAAGTGTTCAGCAGCCAGGCCGAAGGTCGCATGCGGGCCAGGGCAACGGCATCGATCAGGTGATAGGTTGCATGCGGGCCGGTACGCGTCAGCGGCACATGGAGGGTCACCACATCGGCTTCGGCCAGGATTGTCTCCAGCGATACCAAATCGGTACGTCCACGCTGCTCAGCCAGCGGCGGGTCGCAACAAAGCACCTCCATCCCCAGCGCTGGCAACCGTTGCGCCAGCCTGCCTCCAATATTTCCGCATCCGACAATACCGACGATCCGTCCCCGCAGTGGGACGTTCCACCGCATCGCCAGCTCTAACAAGGCTGCCAGCACATACTCGACCACCGCATCTGCATTGGCCCCGGGCGCATGAGCAAATGCAATACCCTGCGCCGCTAAATATGCCAGATCAACATGATCAATACCGCTGGTGGCCGAGCCGACAAACTGCACTCGGCTCCCTTCCAGCAGCGATGCATCCACCCGCGTCACGCTACGCACCAGCAACACATCGCAGGTGCGTACAGCAGCCGACGTAATCTGATCAGCCGGCAGCGACCGCACTACGCCAAAGCCGCGAAAGGCCTCGCGCACAAAAGGGATATTCTCATCCGCAACAATGCGCAAAGGGCGCTGCAACCCGGGATGCAGCAACATGGGTCCAGCCGCTACCTGATTGCTTTAAAGGTAAGATACAGGACTGCTAAGTACAATTGTCGATGTTCCTTCTCTCTAAAAAACAATGCATTGCCCGAGGGGGGTTTACTACTGCCTGTTTTCGGCCGATCACTTAAGGCACAGATTTTGAGCACCCTCTGTACGTACTCACTGAAAATTCGCCGTATGTGCACCAAGCCTTGGTATCTGTCGAAACTACCGGCAGCCTCTGTCATTAACGGCAAACAAAGGCTGCCGGGTCGTCAACAGGCAGGTTAATCACAGCCGCAGGCTGTCTGACTGTTGACGGCTCGGCTTGTTTTATGAACCAACCTGGTATTGTTATGAGCGGCAAGCGAACAGCAGGTATGCTGCTGGCGCTGCTTCTTCTGACCGGATTTCTGGCGCTTCATACAGACCTCCTGTGGGGCGACACGGCTCCGCAGCCCGCAACGGACACAACGCAGGTGTACATAGAGCTGGATTCCATGCGAACGGTTCGGGCCCACTTGATTCGCGAGGGAGCGCTTCGACTGCCTCCGATTCCCCCCGAAGCGATTGACAACGAGACGCTCTGGCTGGCCCGTGTGATTTATTCAGAAACCAAGCGTCCAGAGGAAATGGAACTGGTGGCGTGGGTTGTCCGCAACCGCGTTGAAACCCGGTATCGGGGTAAAACTACGTACCGGGAGGTTGTGCTCGATCCGTTCCAGTTCAGTGCCTTTATTCCCTATAATCCCCGGCGCCATTACTACATGCGCCTGACCCCTTACTCCAACGCCCCCGGCTGGCAGCAGGCACTCAGCATCGCCTACTACGTACGGTTTGCGGACTCCACCCACCGGCCATTTTCGATTCGCACACGCCACTTTTTCAGCGAGCAGTCGATGACCGGACGCCTGATACCGATCTGGGCCGAAGGTGTACATCCCATTCGCCCCACTCGTTACCAGATCGACGAACGGCGTTTCCGGTTTTACGAAGACATCTCCTGAAACGCAACGTCGCTGTTGTAAATTAAGGGCCTGCGCTACTATGGCGCGGGCCTCTTTTTTTGAACCAGCACCCACCAGTGGCCATGCACTATCGCCTGCTTTCAGTCCTCCTGCTCCCGCTACTGCTTTCGCCCGCCTGCCGACAGACCGAGCCCGAGCCGGAAAGCCTCGTATATCCCCCCGAGGGGCTGTTCGTGCCCGAACCACCACCGATTTATCAGACTGAAGGTATTCGGATTGCGACGCTCAACACGTTCTTTCTATTCGACGGCTACGGCAAAGAAGGGCAGGCAAACTTCCCACATAAAGGCGATCCAGAAGCAGCCCGGCGTCACCGCGCACGCATTGCACAGGTACTGCGCACCATCAACGCAGACCTGATCCTGCTCCAGGAGGTGGAAAACAAGGCCGTACTCCAACGCATGATCGACGAAGACCTGCCCGATCTGCACTACACCGTCCATTTTGTGCAGGGACATGATACGTTTACCGGGCAGGACGTTGCGGTACTCTCACGGCTTCCTGTGGAAAAGGTCGGCCGCACAGAAGAACGCGCCCCGGTCGAAGGGACCGACGATACCTATGGCGTAAGCAAAAACATCTGGGTGCGGCTTTACCTGGGCGATCTTCCCACCACCATCATCGGCGTACACCTGCTCGCTCGTCCTGACGATCCCCGCCGCAAACCTCGCCGTGAAGCCCAGGCTGAAGTGATTCGCCGACTGGTCGAGCGTGAACTGGCTGCCGGACGTGCAGTAGCCGTGCTGGGCGACTTCAACGACTACGACGAATCCATTCCCGATCTGAACGGCCACCGCCCGATCACCCGTGTGCTGGCCCGAATCAAGGCAGCCGGACCGTCACCCGCCGATGACCTGTACAACGTGATGGCCATGGTACCTCAGTATGACCGGTTTACCGTCTTCTACGATGCAAACGCAGACCAGCAGGTTGCGTGGTCGGAGTTCGCCGCCATCGACCACATCCTGCTCTCGCCTCAGCTTCGCGCCCGCCTGCGTGAAGTGCACTACGCGCAGATCTATGATCCCCGTACTGTCACCGACCATTTTCCAATCGTGGTAACACTGGCTCCTCGATAAAAACGACGAGGGCCCTCCCCGAAGCAGGGACGGCCCTCACTCAGGCCTTATTACAACCGCACCGCACTCACAGACCTATGCCGAGACGGAGCATTACGGCGTTCAGGTGCTGACGTGTGTCCGGAACAAACGCCACATCACCAACCCTGAACTCATCCGCAAACGCGGTAATGCCAAAGGTGTACTGCAGTTCAGGATAAAGTCGGAGCCCCAGCAGATTCATCTCTACCCCCACACCCAGACTTCCGGCCAGGCTAAATGCTTTCAGGTTGTCCCTGATTGCCTCATCGGCTCCGGATGGAAAACGCAGCACCGGCCCGGCCAAGATATATGGCGTCAGCAACGGCAACGTCATTCGATAGCGTACATCAATAGGGATTTCCAGCAGGGAAACATCAAACCCTTCCGGCACGACCTGATTGCCATCCAGATCCTCCTGAAAGCCCTGATACAACGCGCCCGCATCCATGTAGCGCAGACCCGGACGAATGGCAATCGGTCCCAGCGGCAGATCAAACCAGATCGCCACATGCCACCCCTGACTGTTATCAAACGTGGCCTGCGTGTCACCGACCTTGATGTCACCCAATCGATTGAAGTTAAGTCCCAGCGACACCCCCAGCTGCGCATGCGCTGTAGCCATCGGTAACATGAACAGCAGCAAAAGCACAGCAGATAACAACCGGCGCAAAATCGTCAACTGTGTGGTCATGAGCCTGCGAACGGTTTGGTTGGTGAACGGTTAACAGACATACACGTGCAACCTGAACGTCCCGATCGGGTTCACTTTCGCACGCCGCCCTGGAAGACCCAACCTACCCCTGCGATGCGTATTGGAATCTCCTGCTATCCGGTCTATGGAGGTAGCGGCGTGGTGGCCACCGAGCTGGGCAAAGCCCTGGCCGCCCGCGGCCATCAGATTCACTTTATTGCATACTCCATGCCGTTCCGGCTGTCGCACATTACCGAGCGCATTTATTTTCATGAAGTCAACGTCAACACCTACCCGCTTTTTGAATATCCTCCCTACGACCTGGCCCTCACCAGTAAGATGGTGGACGTGGTCAAGTACGAAAAGCTGGATCTACTGCACGTCCACTATGCCATTCCCCATGCTACCAGTGCGGTGTTGGCTCGCCAGATTCTGGAAAAGCAAGGTATCTACGTGCCGGTCATTACCACCTTGCACGGTACCGATATCACGATCGTTGGACAGGACCCGTCGTTCAGTCCTGTAGTCATCTATTCGATCAACGAATCAGACGGGGTTACGGCCGTTTCCGACTATCTGCGCCGCGAGACACTCACGCACTTTGAAATCACGCGTCCTATCACGGTTATTCCCAATTTCGTCAACACACAGCGCTTTCGTCGGCTGAATAAATTACACTTCAGGCAGGTCCTGTGTCCGCAGGGAGAGAAAGTGATCGTACATGTATCCAATTTCCGCCCGGTCAAACGCGTGCCAGAAGTAGTGCGCGTTTTTCATCGGCTTCGTCAGGAAGGCCTGGCAGTCAAATTGCTACTGGTGGGCGACGGCCCCGATCGTGTCCCGACCGAGCATCTGGCCCGTGAACTGGGCGTCTACGACGACATTCGCTTTCTGGGAAAGCAGGACCCTGTCGAAGAGATCCTGTCCATTGCCGACGTCTTTCTGATGCCCAGCGGCTCAGAAACGTTTGGCCTGGCCGCACTCGAAGCCATGGCCTGTGGCGTGCCCGTCGTAGCCAGCAACATCGGCGGCCTTCCCGAACTGATCATCGACGGGGAAACGGGCTTTCTATGTCCGCTGGGCGACCTGGACACCTTCACCGAACGCACTTACCGCCTCCTGACCGACGAGGTGCTCTGGAAGCGCATGAGCCAGGCGGCACGCCAACGCGCTGTGGAACATTTCGACACCGAACGCATCGTTCCCCGCTACGAAGCTTATTACGAGCAGGTACTGGCCCAGGTCGTCCCGCGCATGATCTGACAGTTATGACGCATTTGATCAGTCGCAAAAAACCCGTCTATCCGATCAGCGACTTTCTGCGTTCTTACCTGGAACGCTACGGACGCATCTATGAGGGTGGCATTCGCTATGACGATCTACTGCGTTACAACAATGCGATCCCTTTTTATGATGAACAGGGCCGGGATACCCTCTGGTCCACCGTCTTTTATCCAGAACTCGAACAACGCGAAATCCACGACCGTCTGCGGCTTACGTACGCACTTTTGAAGGCCGACGGCGACCTTTCCATTGCCGATCACCTCTACATCGACCGCATCGACCTGTGCCTCTATGGAAACACGTCACCGTTTCGCGTACGCATTGTTAACGCACTCAACGACAACTTTGACTACTTTTACGTCAAGCGCGTCGATGCCAACCGTATCTATGGCCTCGAACTGGAACACATCCTGTCCCCCAACCGCATCAACTACTTTGTCTGGGGCGATACAATCATTGAAGAGCATATTATCGGCATCCCCGGCGACGACTTTTTAAAAGATCACATGCCCACCAATCGCTTCGATGAGGTTCGTCTGGCCAAGGAGTTTGTCAAATTCAACGAACGCTGTTTCGTGCGCCTGCTGGGCGACATGCACGCCGGCAACTTTGTCATTGACGGCACCCCGGACCTTGAGAAATGGCATTACCGCATCCGTCCGATCGACTTTGACCAGCAGAGCCATCACTGGCGCAAGGAAGTCTATCTGCCGGAATGTTTTCCACAGAATGCGCCCTTTGTGGAATTGGTGGCCGAGTATCTGCCCGAAGAAACCATCCTACAGTATCAGAAAGAAGAGCGTGCCCTTATTGCCAACCGCATGCGCGTCTCGCACGGGCGCTTTCAGGCCCTCATGGAAGTGATGCAGGAAGACCTGATTGCGCCGGAAGAGAATGTGCGTCGACTGGGGGCCCAGCTGGCCGAACATTACCGAGACACCCGCTTCGAACGTTGTCTGACAATGGGAGAACTGGTGTGGTGTTCTACGCAAATTGTACTTGAGCGTAGCCGTCCGGCTGCAGTAGCTTTCTACTTGCGCGCTGTCATGGGCAATCCTTGAGCTACAGCGGAAAGGCGCCGGTGAGAAACGGATTGTGCTGACGCTCCTGACCGATGGTGGTTTCAGGGCCATGTCCGGGATAGACACGTGTGTCGTCACCCAGCGGAATCAGTTTCTGAAAGATTGACTGCATAAGCACGGGCAGGCTCCCCCCGGGCAGATCGGTCCGCCCGATTGATCCCTGAAAGAGCACGTCGCCCACGATCACCAGCCGATGTTGCGCATCATAGAAGCTGATCGAACCCGGTGAATGACCCGGCGTATGCAGCACCTTCCAGGTGGTTTTCCCAAACGTAATGGTATCGCCCTCGTCCAGAAAGCCTTCAGGAGGCGGAGGAGGGTCGACTGGCACGCCAAAGAATTGCCCCTGCATTTCAGCCTGCTCCAGAAAAGGAGCATCAGCCCGGTGCATCCAGAATCCTTTTCCAGCATACTCACTGAAAAATTGGCATCCGAAGATGTGATCAATATGGCCATGCGTCAACAGCAGGTGACGCAGTCGGAGCCCATTACGCTCCAGATAGTCCACCACGGCTTGCTGTTCCGCCCGGGTGTGACAGGACGGATCGATCAGCACAGCTTCGTTTCCATCGTGGCAGATGTAGCAATTCGTCTGAAACGGATTGAAGGTAAATCGATGAATCGTCATGGTAGGCGGTGTATCGGTTTGGGGCAAACTTATCACGCAGACTCGTGCTTTTAAAAGTCCTGACCGGTTTTTCACGTACCTGTTTGAGCGGATGGAACATCTCCCGCATGTTTCCGTGCTGCTTAGGCCACTGACCGAAAGGAAACCTGTGAAGTCATAACGTATGGGGCGCTTTGCGTTGTTTTCGGTCGGGCTCGTGTTGCTGACGCTGGCCATTGATGGATATGTGTACGTTAACTGGCGCCGTTTTGCCCGGTCCCGACCGGCTGTGCGTTGGACGCTTGCGGTCTATCGGGTGCTGCTGTGGATTATGCCGCTGGCCCTACCAGGTTACTTTTTGATATTTCGCTGGTGGGAAGTAGAGCCCAAGCTGGCCCGGGCGCTGTTTTTCGGAGGCTGGGCCCTTTACTACGTGCCCAAAATCCCCATCGCGCTGGTACTGTTGATCAAAGACGGTATGCGCCTGATCGCTCGCCTTGTTGCGCGCCCGCATCCGACGCAAACCGCACCCTCTCCAACCCCATCGGATACCGCCCGCCGCATGAGTCGTGCTGAATTTATCCAGAAACTGGGATGGTCGGCGGCTGCCCTTCCTTTCCTGACCATAGGCCATGGCCTGCTGCGTACGCTTTACGACTTTACCGTGTATCGTGTGACGATCCCCATTCCCCATCTACCCCGGGCGCTCGATGGCCTGACCATCGGCCAGCTCTCAGACCTGCATGCCGGTTCGTTCCTGGATGAGCGTCCTGCCCACGAAGCCGTCGAACTACTGCTGGCGCTAAAGCCCGACCTGATCGTGATTACCGGCGACTACGTTAATCACGATGCCGATGAACTGCCCCTCATTCTACCCGCACTGCGCAAGCTGAAGGCTGAGCTGGGCGTCTGGGGTTGTCTGGGCAATCACGACCACTACGCCCACACTCCCGAGGTCGTGCGACGGCTGCACGAACAGACCCCACTGCGTCTGCTCATCAACGCCCATCACACCTTCCGCATCGACGGTGCTCGGCTGCACCTGATCGGCACCGATAACACAGGATTCCGACAGCGCTTTGCCGATCTGCCTGGGGCCCTGAAGGGGCTGAAACCTGATCCACACGGCGAAGAACTGCGACTGCTGCTGGCTCACGACCCCTCATTCTGGGACCTGGAAGTACGTCCGGGTTATCCCGACATCGACCTGATGCTCTGCGGGCACACCCATGGCGGACAGATTGGCATCGAGCTGGGTCCCCTCCGCTGGGGATTGGCACGTATCGTCTATGAGCGTTGGGCCGGCCTCTATGTGGAACCTGCTCCATCACCGCGTGGCCGCCAGTACCTTTACGTCAACCGTGGCGTGGGGACTATCGGCCCACCACTTCGACTGGGCATTCGTCCCGAAATTACCCTGGTTACGTTACGTCGTGCTTGAAGCCCACCATGAAGCACCTCCATCGCATGACGCTCAGCATGCTCCCCGGCCCGTTTGTAGGCTGGTTTGGCACGCTCATGTTTTTGCTCGTCATGCAATTTCTGATCAAGTACCTGCCGGATCTGGTCGGCAAAGGACTCCCGCTCGGTATTATCCTGGAGCTGATCAGCTATAACCTCGCCTACATGGTGGTGCTGGCCGTGCCCATGGCCACGCTGATCGCCATGATCATGGCATTCGGGCGGCTGGCCGAATCGAATGCCTATCAGGTAATCAAAAGCGCGGGCATCTCACTACCGCAACTGACCTGGCCGCTGCTGATCGTAGGCCTGCTGCTGACGGGCGGCATGATGTACTTCAACAACTTGATCCTACCCGAAGCCAATCATCGCGCCCGCAACCTGTGGATCGATATCCAGCGAAAAAAACCCGGCTTTCAGCTACAACCTGGTGTGTTTTACGACGGTATCGAAGGCTACAGCATCCTGGTGCAACATCGTGATCCAGAAACCGACTCGCTGCACGATATCACCATTTACGATTACCGGCGCAGTGGCGAACATGTGGTCCTGAAAGCCCAGCGGGGACTGCTGCAACCTATCGCTGGCGGACGTTTCATCGATCTCATTCTGGAAAATGGGGAATTTCACCGACTGCGTCGTCTTGAAGGCCAGGAACGTTACGAACGCCTGATATTTGCACGCTACCGACTACGGCTTGATCTGTCGGACTTCGTGTTCACGCGCAGCCAGGAAGAAGGTTACCGCACTGATCGCACCACACCAACGCCTCAGATGCTGGCGCTGGTCGACTCCATGGAAGCCGAAATTCGGCGAAACCGCGCGCGCGTGCGCCAGCTTCTGTGGCGCCTCCTGAGCGATACGACTGATGCAAACACTTCGCCTAATGGACAGCTTCCCCAGATCCGCGGCGACACGCTGCGTCCACCTGCGCGCCTGGCAATTCGCGGCCGTCCGGAATGGACTACGTTGTACGACCTGGCCCTCCAGCAGGCCCGTCAGCTTCAGAGCGAAATTGAAGACCTGCAACGTTCCATCCAATGGACTGAACAACGAGTCGATCGCTATCGCGTCGAAATCCACAAGAAGTTTTCCATTGCAGTTGCCTGCCTGATTTTTGTGCTGATCGGAATGCCGCTGGGCCTGAGCGTGCGCCGGGGGGGGCTGGGACTGGCTGGCGGGCTGGCTCTGGGTATTTTTCTGTTTTACTGGGTAACTCTCGTACAGGGCGAGAAACTGGCCGACCGTGGCTATCTGGCTCCCTGGATCGGTATGTGGCTCCCCAACCTGGTTATGGGCCTGCTCGGAGTGGCGTTAATCCTATATGTCTCGTTCGACCTGCGCGTCACACGCCCGCTGGAATGGCTGACCCGACAACTGCATGCGCTACGCTATGCTGTATCTCGTACCCACGCCCATCGGTAACCTGGAGGACCTCACATTGCGCGCCTTGCGCATTCTGCGTGAGGTGGATCTGATCGCCTGTGAAGACACTCGTACCTCGGCCAAGTTGCTTCATCACTATGGCATTACAACCCCTACGACCAGTTACCATGCACACAATGAAACGCGCAGGGCAGCACAGCTTGTCGCTCGCATGGAAGCTGGCGCACGAATCGCCCTGATTACCGATGCCGGCACACCCGGTATCAGCGATCCTGGCTTCTACCTGGTGCGGGCGTGTCTGCGTCGACGCATTCCGGTGGTGGCGCTGCCGGGCCCGACCGCCTTCGTGCCGGCCCTGGCCGCCAGTGGGCTCCCTACCGATCGGTTTGTATTCGAAGGGTTTCTGCCATCCAAAAAGGGGCGTCGGAAGCGGCTGGCCGAGCTGGCGGCCGAACCCCGTACGATCGTACTGTACGAAGCGCCTCACCGGCTGGTCCGCACGCTCGAAGAACTGGCCCAGGCACTGGGGAACGATCGACCGGCCGTTGTAGTCCGCGAGCTGACCAAAGTGTTTGAAACGTTCGCGCGCGGTACGCTGCGTACGCTTCACGCGTACTATGCAGCACAGCCACGCATCCGGGGTGAGATCGTGCTCGTTGTGGCCGGCGCCTCTTACCGGCCCGATCCTGAATGGCCCCGTGATCAGGCCATTGTTACCTCGTCCTATACCTCGGAGGAAACCTCATGAGCCTGTCCCCACTGCTTACGCTTGACGGCAGCCGGCATTCTGGAAGCGGGACACTGGTACGGCAGGCTGTAGCCCTGGCGGCCCTGCTGGGGCGTCCTCTGCGTCTCTACAACATACGGGCACGCCGGCAACCACCGGGCCTTCGTCCTCAGCACCTGAAAGCCGTCGAGGCAGTCGCCGAGCTGGTTGATGCCCGGTTGGAGGGCGCCAAGCTCGGCAGTCAGCACCTGACGTTTGTGCCCCGCACGCGCCCCCGCGGTGGCCTGTACCGGTGGGACATCGGCACAGCGGGGTCGGCCACGCTGTTAGCGCAGACGGTCTTGCCTGTGCTGGCTTTTGCCGATAGCCCAACCCGGGCCATTATCCGTGGTGGGTTATTTCAGGATTTTGCGCCGACTTACTTCCATTTGCGCTACGCCTTACTTCCCTTGTTGCATCGCATGGGACTGGAAGCACGCCTGGAGATGCGGCGGCCGGGTTACGTACCGCGCGGCGGCGGTGAGCTCCTGCTGGAAGTGACCCCGCTCCACACTCCGTTGCAGCCGCTGCGTCTGGAGCAGCAGGGACGACCGGTACGCATCTTCGGCCTCGCACTGGCTTCCCACTTGAAACAGCGCCGCGTAGCCCAACGCCTGGCCGACCGCTGCCGCCAGCGCTTGATCGAAGCCGGGCTCCCAGAGCCGTATATCCAAACAATTGACGACACCCATGCCGATCAGCCAGGTGCTGCACTGGCTGTCTTTGTCGAAACCGACACAGGTGCCTTGCTGGGAGCCGATCAGGCCGGCGCCCCCGGTCGCCCCTCTGAAGCAATTGCCGAGAACGTGGCCCGTATGCTGCTCGAAGACCTGCGTAGCGGTGCCACCGTCGATCGCTATCTGTCCGACCAGCTCCTGCCCTACGTTGCCCTGGCCAACGGCTCCTCGGTGTATCTTGTCCCTGCAATTACCGACCATGTAGCTTCAAGCTGTTGGCTGGTAGCGCAGTTCATGGATGTGGCTGTGACGCTTCAAAAACGTACGCTGCTGGTTGAAGGCGCCGCACAATGGCCGTCTGTTGACCGGCCACCCCCCTCATAGGCACCTTGAACCCTTGCCTTGTACCTGAGCGGTCAGAACCGTGGTCTCAAAGGGCAACCCACCATGCAGGCCGGCGTTAGAAAGGCGTTTTTCTGGGAAAGCCTAACCCCTACCCCGATGCGTCGCACGTTAATTGAGCGTCTGGTAGCTACCGCCGTTTTTCTGTACGCGCTGATTCTTTATGGCCTGACCATTGCGCCAACGGTTTCGTTCTGGGACTCCGGCGAATTTATTGCAAGCGTCTTCGGCCTGGAAGTCATGCATCCACCCGGGGCTCCGTTTTACATGCTGGTAGCCCGGCTTTTTTCGATGCTGGCCCCCTCACGCGAGCTGGTCGCGCTGGCTGTCAACTGGGTCTCGGCCCTCTCCAGCGCCTTTACCGTGCTGCTGACTTTCCTGATCATCGTCCGCCTGATTCGCCACTGGCAACCGCCGGCTGAACAGCGGTCGTGGACAGACGATTTCATTGCCCTGACGGGCGGTGTGATCGGAGCCTGCACCTTTGCTGTGACTGACTCATTCTGGTTCAATGCCGTCGAAGCCGAAGTCTACGCAATGTCCATGCTTTTCACCGCGCTGGTTGTCTGGCTGAGCTTGCGGTGGAGCGAACAGGCGGCGGCCGAAGTCGCTACCCTGCGGCGTGGTGGCACACTCTCAGGTCTGGCAGCTAACCGCTACCTGGTGCTCATCGCCTACCTGTTCGGACTGGCCATCGGGGTGCATCTGCTCAGCCTGTTGGCCCTGTTTTTCGTGGCGCTGCTGGTCTTTTTTACAGAATTCGACCGACCTGAATGGACGTCCACTCAGCGCGGGCTACGCATCGTGGGAGCTCTGGCCACCTCTGCGCTTATCTTTGTGCTCATCTACCCGGGCATCATCCAGGAACTACCCGACTGGGCAGGCAAAAGCGGCGATCCGCTTCTGTTTGGGCTGGTGGTGTTAGCCCTGGTGATCGCTGGCGTTTACTACACCCATCGGCAGCAAAAGCCAGCGGCCAATCTGGCCATGCTCTTCCTGGCCATGATCCTGCTGGGGTATTCGAGCTATGCACTCATCATTATCCGCAGCAGTGTTGATCCGCCCATCGATCTGAACGATCCAGAAACACCTCAAGCTTTTGTCTCTTATCTGAAGCGAGAACAATACGGGGAGACCCCACTGCTGCGCGGGGCCACCTACAATAACCAGACAGGACAGATCGACCAGACGCGCCAGGTGCTTTTCCCCCGCCGCTGGTCACCGGACCCTAACCACCTGCGCGTCTATGCCCAGTACGACTCGGACCTGGACTTCTTCCTGCGTTACCAGCTCGGCCATATGTACGTGCGCTATTTCCTATGGAACTTTGTTGGCAAGGCCAGCGACGTGCAGGATGCTCCGGCTATCACAGGCTTTCTACCCGGCGAAAAAGAGCTGTATTTCTTCCAGACACCCAGTGAACGTGCCGCCCGCAATGTTTACTACGCACTGCCGCTCCTACTGGGCCTGCTGGGCATGCTTTTTCACTTCAACCATGACTGGCGGCGAGCCTTCAGCGTGCTCATTCTGTTTCTGGTAACCGGCGTGGGGATTATCGTTTATCTGAACCAGACGCCACTGCAACCCCGCGAACGTGACTACTCCTACGTGGGGAGCTTTTTCGCCTTCAGCCTATGGATAGGCATCGGGGCCGCAGGCTTACTCGAAATTCTCCGCGACCGCCTGAAAGAGCGCGCTGCTGCCGTGCAACGCGCTTTGCTCTGGGGCGGCGCGGCGGTGCTCTTTGCGGCTGTGCCGCTACACATGTTATTACAGAATTACGATGACCACGACCGCTCCGGTCGCTATGTGGCCCGCGACTACGCCTGGAATCTGCTGATGAGTCTTGATGAGAATGCCATTGTTTTCACCAACGGGGACAATGATACCTATCCCCTCTGGTATCTGCAGGAGGTGGAGGGCATACGGCGAGATGTACGGGTAGCCAACCTTTCCTTGCTGAACACTTCCTGGTATATCAAACAGCTCAAGCATCAGTGGGCGCGTCAGTCAGCTCCCCTGCCTTTTTCATTGAGCGACGCAGAGATTGACCGCCTCAGCGTAGTCCCATGGGAACCGCGCGAGCTTGAGCTGCCGGTTCGGCTCAATCCGGCCACCGACTACGAACGACTGGGCATCGCTCCAGAAGACAGCAACCGCGTTATGCGGCCGATGCGCTGGCGCCTGGAAGGTCGGCCCTACACCCGTGATCTGCACCTGCTCTATGCAGCCGACATTGCCGTACTCGATATGTTGCGCACCAATGCCGATCGCAACTGGGAGCGGCCCATCTACTTTGCCGTTACGGTCAGCCCGGATGGCCAGCTCAACCTGCAAAACTTTTTCCAGCTCGAAGGCCAGGCCTACCGGGTGGTCCCCATCCGGCACAACGTAACACTCGGACGGGTCGTACCCTCGATCACGCTGGAACGGCTCCGGAACTTCCGGTTCACCAACCTGGACAACCCGGATGTATACTTCGACGAAAACATCCGTCGTATGGTGGACAACTACCGGAGCATCTATGCCCACATTGCCACACAACTGGCCGAGCAGGGACTGGCCGACGAAGGCGAAGCTCTGCTCGATACCCTTATGGCACGTGTGCCTCTGGAGACCATTCCGGCCGACCTGCGCTCGTACTACTTCCTGACTCAGGCCTATCAGCAAGTAGGCGCTCCCGAAAAAGCCGTAGCCATCTGGAAAAAAGCAGAACCGCTTGTACTCTTCACCCTGCGTACCGCTCGCTCCCAGCGGGAAGCTGATCTGGCTGCTCAATTCGTACGGATTATTCGCTTTACCTACATGATGGCCGGCGATTACGACGCAGCGGCAGCGTTCAGCAACCGACTGGCCGAAGTGCTGGGAGACGACAGCTTTCGCAAAACCCCTGAAGAACTCCGCCAGGAAATGCAGCAGCTTCTGGGGAACCCAAACGACACTACGACAAACCCGTAGCCGTCAGCACAGTCCCACTGCTTTCAGATAGTGGTCTTCGCGCTGATGCATACGTGCCCGGGTTTCAGGCGTCGTGTCGTCGTAACCAAGCAGGTGCAGTAGTCCGTGCACCACGTAGCGGCAGGCTTCCTGGGTAAACGTGGCCCCGAACTCGGCATGTCGCTCGGCTGCCATGTCCAGGTCAACGTAAATCTCCCCCGCTACCACTCCGGGCTCTTCGGTCAGGGGGAAAGAAAGGACGTCGGTATCGTAGTCGTGTCCCAGGTAAGCCCGATTAAGGGCACGCACCGTAGCGTGATCGGCCAGCACCAGACTCAGATAGCGCAGATGTGCCTGCTCACTGTCCAGGACGATCTGCACCAGCCGACGGAGTAGTGCATTGGGTAAGCGCCGCGATGGATGTACCTGCATGATCTCCAGTGCCTCCGTCTCGGCGGCTTTCATAAGGCGTTATCGTTCAGATCGTTAAAAAGGGTCTCACTCATCGAAAGGGCTACGCTGCTCATGACCATCTCGGGCGGCAGCTGCATAAAGTCGGCCGAAAGCAACCGCTCAGGCACATTGGCATAGAGCGAGCAGCCCACCTCACGTTCGACCACCAGGCCACTGACGCACCCCTGCTGTCGTCCAAAAAAGATCACTTCTCCCAGTTCTCGACTGGCCAGATAGCCTGTGCAACCCTGAAGTTGTAGAAACGAGCTGGGCGTATAAACCGAAACCAGATTGGACGACATCACCTCCTGCAGCGCAGAGGGCAACGCCAGTTCCCACTGGATTTCGAGCGTCAGTCGTCTTCCACTTTCCGGATCAGATAAGGCAAATCGAGCTGTTGTCCCCTCAATGTGGGGCGTTTCTCCTAAAGCCTCAGCAATTCGCTGAATATCCTCATCGGTAAATGTAAACCCCATAGATCTTCTACCATCTTGCAGCCCAGAACTGCTGCAAGATAGCGGCAGACCGGACGAAAAACAATGCCCCTGCCTCTTTTCAGGAACGATCTACCGCATGAGGGTGGGAGTGCTGCGAACCTGAGGCACGTTCACCGGAAGCTGCCTTCCGCCTCACTTCGTTGAGCGGAACGACATTGCGCGCATGCAATCCTTTAGGCCCCTCATGCAACTCAAACTCAACCACCTGGCCAGTTCGGAGCGTTTTAAATCGCCGCTCGCTGATGATCTGTGAGTAGTGAACGAAAATGTCGGCTCCTCCGTCCGGATGCACGATAAAACCGTATCCTTTCTTTGCGTCAAACCACTTAACGACGCCACGACGTGCTGCCATGGGAGGCCTCCTCAATGCTACGCTCAACGTAATGCTCCATCAAAAGCTTGGCCTCCCCGTCTCTCGACAGCCGAGATGCCCGGGGACTACAGGCACAAGTCACTACTTACCAATAAGATAGTCGGCTCCTTTTCGGTTGTCAATCTTTACCTATTCTACACAGAATGTCTTACGCAAGCAATGGGTGTCGCAACTTTGCGCGAAAAGCGCAGGGGGACACGGTCTTTTGGCGTCAGCAGTTTACGCCATCTTGCGCAGATACTCCACTACCGCACGCACATGGTCAGCCCGTAACATGATGTAGAAATGGATGCAAGGCACGCCCGCTTCCAGTAGCTCCTCGGCCTGTCGGCGGGCCCAGGCGATTCCGATCTCAGGGACGTGCTCCGGCCGCGCGGCCTCTACCTCGGCCGCCAGCGCCTCAGGAATCTCTATATGAAACCGACTGGGCAAAAGCTGAAGGTGGCGCTTGCTGGTCAGAATTTTCAGTCCGGGAATGATTGGCACATTAATGCCCATCTCCCGACACCGCTCTACAAACCGAAAATAGTGTCGGTTATCAAAAAACATCTGCGTGGTCACATAGTGAGCCCCCGCTTCAATCTTTCGTTTAAGGTTTAAAATATCCCAGGTCAGGTTAGGGGCTTCAAAATGCTTTTCCGGATAGCCGGCCACACCAATGCAAAAGTCGGTAGGTACTGCATCCTCGAGGGGTTCCAGATAAATGCCGCGGTTCATGTTGGCGATCTGTTGCACCAGATCAACGGCGTACTCGTTGACCGTGCGATCTGGTGGAATGGGCTTCCGGTAGTTGGGCGAATCGCCCTGCAGCGCCATGACGTTCTGGATCCCCAGGTAATGCAGCTCAATCAGCGCGTCTTCGGTTTCTTCTCGCGTAAACCCCCGACAGAGCAAATGCGGTACGGTTTCCACCCCGAAGCGACTTTTAATGGCGGCGCAGATGCCGATCGTGCCCGGACGCTTACGCTTGACACGAGGCCGCAACGTACCGTCCGGCAGCTGCTCGTATTCGACTTCGGCAGCGTGGCTGGTTACATCAATGAACGGGGGATCAAACGGGATCAACGCTTCAACTACGGCCAATACCTCATCCAGCGACCCCCCTCGGCGCGGTGGAATAATCTCATAGGAAATCAGCGGTCCTGTCGCCTGCTCCAGAATTTCGATAACTTTCATAGGCAAACGGCCGGGCTCTACAAACGTCGCCTTCTACCACACGCGCCCCTTCAGGATTCAAGGAACAGTCTAATAAAATCCGAACTTCAATTTCGGCGAAGCCAGAGGTCATCTACCCAGATCTCCGGCAATCCGTCGGACTGGCCCGCCTCAAAGTGATACGAAGCCTGATAGCCATGCGGCAGGTTCCCGGCCCGTGGAGCCTCCACATGGATCGGTGCCCGATGACGCGGACGCATTGTCCATCCCCGCAGGGAAAACTCCCGGTCAAATGGTAATGGACGCTCCGGAAAGAGAATCCGTCCGGCCGTCACCAGCGCCCATACCAGCATGAAAAAAAGTACGGGCCCAAAGACTAACACCGGAAGTAGCGGCATGATGCTGCGCTTACTTTTGTATAGACACGCACCTGCGTCCAGCTGGGATCCATAGCGATGGGACACAGGAGAGGATGTTGTTTACAAGCAAAGGCGTCGGTTAACAGCTCCGACGCCTTTGCTTTTTGCTCAACAGAAGCCATCTTCAGGGCCCACCCGAGGGTGCTTCTACCTGCTCTATCTGCGGCCCACGAATTGGCTGCGCCTCCAGATTGCCAATGTCACCACGATAGAGCATGTCCAGCAACGTGAAGGTCAGGAAGACGCCTACCATCAACAAGCCGATGATAAAGGCCAAGGCATTGATAGGCCGGTCGTACTTAAGTCCCATAAAAAACAGCACGACCAGCGTGGCCTTGATCACAGCGATTCCGATCGCCAGGGGCACATGCATAAAATTGAACACGCCCAGATCCGCCTGACCGGTCAGCGCTGTGATAATCGTCAGCGCCACCAGCGCCAGAAACACTTTAAGCAATAGCGGTCGGGGTATAATATGGTGCGTTGCGTGCGCCATAATGCTGCCTCCATCCGCATCAGTGAATCAGGTACAGCAAGGGGAACAGGAAAATCCAGATAATATCTACCAGGTGCCAGTAAAGGGCTGAAATTTCTACCGGTGTATAGTATTCGGGGCTAAAGTGCCCGCGTTGCGCCCGCATTGCTATCCAGGCCAGTATCCCCATTCCCACCAGCACGTGCAAGCCGTGGATACCCGTCATCACAAAATAGATGCTGAAGAATTGCCCTACATAGGGAATCTGGAGCCCTTCGTAGGCATAATTCCCTCCGGGGAAAATATGGTGGTGAAATTTTTCTGAGTACTCGAAGTACTTCACCACCATAAACACCCCCGCCAATGCCACCGTTAGCCACAGGTTGCGTACCAGGCGTTTCTGATCGCCCAGTTGCGCGTAATGCACAGCCAGGGCGACTGTGTAGGAAGAGGCCAGCAGCACCAGCGTATTCAACCCACCCAGCCGCCAGTCGAGCAGTTTGCTGGCTGCTTGAAACACTTCCGGATGCCAGACGCGGTAGATCGCATAGGCCACGAACATGCCACTGAACAGCAGGATTTCCGTGGCCAGAAAGATCCACATGCCGAGCTTGGCCGCATCAAACTGTTGCTCGGCCGACACAAAATGATGTTGCAGGTAGGGCGGATGGTGCACGTGGGCTTCCGCCTGACCGGGTACAGCTTCCGAAGCTCCTGCCATTGTAATCTCCTGCGTTGGTCGGTCGTAGACTCCGTTCAGCGCGTCGATTCAGGTTGCGGCGCCTGTCCCTGGGCCGGGGTTACAGCAGCTTCCTGGCCCTGATGGCCATTGCCGAAGATCTCCTCGGCCAGATGGTAGTCGTAGGGACCGCGCGTGACCACGGGGGTCCGTTCGAAGTTGTGCGGCGAGGGGATGCGCCCCGTATGCGTCCATTCAAGCGTACCGGCCCCCCACGGATTGGCCGGCGCTGGCTGTCCCTTAACCAGCGAATACAACAGGTAAACAGCAACCAGCAGCAATCCGGCCCCCAGGATCCAGGAACCCACTGTCGATAGCTGATGCAGCAGGGTGAACTCCGGCACGTAGTCGAAATAGCGACGCGGCATGCCCTGCGTGCCCAGAATGAACTGCGGGAAGAACGTCACATTGAAGCCGACAAAAATCAGCAGTGCCGCCAGCTGCGCCAGCTTTTCGTTATAGAGTCGCCCAAACATCTTGGGCCACCAGTAATGCAGGCCACCCAGGAACGCCAGCAAACCGCCACTTACCATCACGTAGTGGAAGTGGGCCACCACGAAATAGGTATCGTGCAGCGGCACGTCCAGGCCCAGCGTCCCCAGGGCAATGCCCGTGAAGCCACCGATCGGGAAGACGAACAGGAACGCCAGCGCGTAGAGCAGAGGAGTGCGCAGCCAGATCGATCCTCGATAGAGGGAAGCAATCCAGTTGAGTACCTTCACGCCCGTCGGCACGCCGATCAGGAAGGTCAACAGCGAAAAGATGGTCGAAGCCGTGGCCGACTGACCCGCTACGTACATGTGGTGACCCCAGACGAGAAAGCCCAGAAAGGCGATGGCTACCGACGAAAGCGCCACAAACTTGTACCCGAAAATACCTTTGCGCGAAAACGTACCGACAAGCTCCGAAATAATGCCGAAGGCCGGCAGAATCATGATATAGACCGCCGGGTGCGAATAGAACCAGAAGAAGTGCTGGAACAGCACCGGGTCGCCCCCCAGGGCCGGATCAAAGATGCCGATCTTCAGAATACGCTCCAACGCCAGCAGCAGCAGTGTGATACCCAGCACGGGGGTGGCCAGAATCTGCACAATACTCGTGGCATAAAGCCCCCACACAAAGAGCGGCAGCCGGCTCCAGGTCATGCCGGGTGCCCGCATTTTGTGCACGGTTACAATAAAGTTGAGTCCCGTCAGAATCGACGAAAAACCCAAGATAAACGCCCCCAGCACCACCCAGGTCACCCCGGAGCTGGTCATCGTCGAATAAGGCGTATAGAACGTCCAGCCCGTATCCAGCCCGCTGGTCACAATCCCTACCAGCATCGTGAGCGCCCCCAGCCAGAAAATGTACCAACTGGCCAGGTTCAGCCGGGGAAAGGCCACGTCCTTGGCACCGATCATGATCGGCAGGGCAAAGTTGCCCAGCACTGCCGGAACGGCCGGGATCAGAAACAGAAAGATCATGATCGCGCCGTGGAGCGTGAAGATGTGATTGTAGGTCTCGGCACTCATGATTGTCTGCCCCGGCTGGAGCAGCTCCCACCGGATCAACAGGGCCAGGATGCCGCCCACAATGAAAAAGAAAACCACCGAGACCAGGTAAAGCAGGCCGATTCGCTTGTGATCCAGCGTCAACAGCCAGGATTTCAGCCCGCGCGCGTGGTTCAGGTAATTAATTTCGGGCTGAGCCATCTTAGTGGCGGCAACCGTCTGCGTAGCCATGGCACCCTCCTCAGCATTACTGCTGCTGCTTGATAAACTCGATCAAAGCGGCCACTTCGCGTTCGCTCAGCGACGCGTAGCTGGCCGGCATCACGTTGGGATAGCCCTGCACAACCCGAGCTCCGGGTTGCAGGATGGCTTCCCGAAGATAATTCTCATCCGCTACTGCCGTCGACCCATCTTCAAACGTCCGGGTAGCTCCATAAAGCCCCTTAAAGGTAGGTCCGACCAAGCGCGATCCATCAACGCTATGACAGCTAAAGCACGCCTTTTCCCGATACAGCTTAGCGCCAAGCTCTGCCAGCGGCATGTCTTCCGGTACGCCAGCGCTTTCCAACCACTGCTCGAATTCCTCCCGCGGATGCACGATCACCTTGGCCAGCATGCCCGAGTGTTGCGTGCCACAGTACTCCGCACAGAAGACTGTGTATTCACCGGGCCTGGTGGCTTCAAACCAGAGTGACGAATATCGATCGGGCAGCACGTCTTGCTTGACCCGAAATGCCGGCACGTAAAAGCTGTGAATCACATCGACGCTGGTCATACGTAGCTTCACCGGCTGCCCGGCCGGCACATGCAGCTCATTGGTTGTCTTAACCCCGTTCGGGTACTCAAACTCCCAGTACCATTGATAACCATGTACCAGGATTTCATAGGCATCCGGGGGGGCCGTGTACATCTTGATGAAAACCCGGAAGCCCCAGGTAAATACGATCAGCGTCAGAATCGTAGGTACTACGATCCATGCCAGCTCAATCGCCTTCTTTTCCTTGACGGGCTCCGGCATCTCGTCAAGCCGACGTCGCCGGTACCGAACGACGAAAAAAGTCATCGCCCCGACGACGCCGATGAACAGCAGGGTGCTCACCAGCAACCAGAAATGAAACAGACTATCTACCTCGGGAGCCACCGAAGAAGCAGCCTCCGGTAACCAGGCGGTATTCTGCAGCAAAATCATTGCATACATCGCTTTCGGGACGTTCTCTTCGTTTAGCTGGCCGTCTGGAGCGTTGCCTGCTGGCGACGGCGCTCCCGCCGCCAGAACAGAAACAAGGTGATGCCCAGCACCACCATCGTCACCGCTCCACCCAGCCGCATGATGTTGAACGCGTTCGCAACGTAAGAATTTTCGTCGGGATCGTACTGGAAGCAGTACAGCAGCACCTGATCCAACACCGTCCCCACCTTGCCCTCCGATGCCTCTACCAGCGCCTTGCGTACATCGCCCGGATCATGCTCCAGGCCGTACAGATAACGCGAGATCTTTCCGTCTCCACTCAGAAAAATTAACGCTGCCGGATGCGCAAACTGTTGTTTTTCCGGCACCCAGCGAAAAGAAAATCCTACTGCATCCGTCAGTGCCCGAATCGTGGTCGAATCGCCCGTCAGAAAATGCCAGCCGGCCGCCGCCGTCGGTTTGCCCAGCATCTTCAGGTAGTGGGCTTTTCTTCGACGGACCAATGCCGGCGTCTCTCGATGATCAAAGCTCACTGCCAGTACTTCAAACTGCTCGCCCGGTGTCCACGACATCTGCCGAAGCGTTTTTGTCAATCCGTCCAGTACCAGATTGCAGAGCATCGGGCAGTCGTGGTATACCAGCGTCAGCAATACCGGGCGCCGACCGTCAAAGAACGTCTGCAGGGCTACAGGCCGCCCCTCTTCATCATAAAACGTCAGGTCCAGCGGAATGTAGGCCCCGAGCTTTGGTTCGATGCCCACTCCCTCAAAAACGGCCAACTGCTGACCGCTCCGCTGGGCAACGGCCGGGAGCGTGAGCAGCATCCCCAGCAACCATATTCCCTGCTGCCAGCGCCACCACATCGACATCATCAAACATTCAGGCTTACATGCGCACGCGCAATCCCGAAGGCTGTGGTAATGTCAGGGTCGAATCGTCTCCGTAAGCTTTTACCACCTCCTCCATGGCCTGCTCAATAGGGATGCGATAAACGCCCCGTTCGGCATCTACTACTCCATAGCCTTCCAGTAGCTGCCGCGCATGCGCTTCGGTCTCTTCTCTCAACGGATAGCGAAGCGACGCCGCGGCCGTCTCTGCCGTCTTTTGCATCTGCCAGCGCGCCGCCACGATCAGCACCACTACAATAACAACCACAAGCGCTACCGTTCCCCACACCAGCCGGAAGAGATACGGTGCCTGCACATTGGCTTCATCCGGCTGCACAGCCGGTGTGGTTTCGGCAGAAGCCTCCTGGGTCTGTTTCTCCTGCTCGGCCATAACTTCTATGCGCGTTACAGTAGGGTCGAACGCTTTATAAAAAAACTGGTTGTCGCTCTATGCGAAAGCTCTGCAAAAACGTCCTAATGCAAGGCCAGTGAGCGGGCCAGGTAGGGATCGTTCTGGGGCACCAGGCTATGCCGACTGAGCCGGTAAAACAGCAAGCCGACCACCACGCCCAGCAACCCCAGCCAGCAGGTTATGTCCAGCCAGTGGAAAGTCAACTCCTTGTGCAGCACGGGCATGGCTATCCAGAACAGGTCGACCCAGTGTATGATCGCAAACCAGATGCCCATGACCCCCACCAGCAGCGGCGTGCGCTTGGCCGCCCAGGGTAAAAGTATCAGAAACGGTACTACGAAATGGCCCCAGATCAACAGCTGACTGATCCCCTCCCAACCATGCTCTAACCGATGGCGATACCAGAGCGTCTCCTCGGGGATATTTCCGTACCAGATTAACATGTACTGGCTGAAAGCGATATAGGCCCAGAAAGCCGTAAAGCCAAACATCAACTTACCCAGATCCTGGAAATGGGGCGGACGAACAATGCCAGCCAGCGGTCCTCGACGCACCAGGATAACATAGCAGGCGGCGATGAAACCTAATGCGACAAAGAATGCCCCCGCGAAGAAGTACACGCCAAAGATCGTCGAGTACCAGTGGGGATCGAGCGACATCAGGAAATCGTAGCTGGCAAAAGCTACCGTCACACCGTAGAGCGGCATCCCCCAGGCGCTGACCTTTCGCTGCTGCGCCGGAATGGCCGGATCCGGCTCAACATCCTGGCGCACCGACAGGGTGTAGAGCCTATAGGCCAGCAGGGTCCATATGAGAAAGTAGAATCCGACACGTACCAGGAAGAAGGGAACGTTCAGATAAGCCCGCTTCCCGGCCAGAATGGGATCATATGCCGGACTGGCTGGATCGTAGACTTCCGAGTGCGTCCAGTGATACAGATCGTGGAGCCCGAACAGAATCGGGATAAACAGAAGCGCCAGCACCGGAAAGATCCATATGAGCGCTTCAGGCAGCCGACGCACGGCCACCACCCACTGCGCCCGCGTCAGATGCTGAATCATTACAAAAAACAGGGCGCCCAACGCCAGCGACAGACAGAAGGTCCAGCCTACCAGGTAGGAGAAATAAAACTGAGACGCATCAATAATCCATCCCACTATACTGACAATAAGCAGCCCAACACCAAGGGCCAACGGAACAGCCCAGATGCGCACATCTTCGGAGAGTCGGTAACGGGGTTCCGCCTGCGCTCGCGTGGGCTGCAGCGGATCCAGCAACCAGCCCGGGAAGGTGTTCTTTTTGACTGTTGCCATAAGTCTATACCCCTATGGTTAAGCGCCCACCTACTGTCCTTGAAGTTGTGCGCGAATTGCCTCGGGCACATCAGCTGCCGTGGCGTGCTGGCTACGCTGAAGCGCCCGCACGTACGCCACAATGGCCCAGCGGTCAGCTACAGGAATCTGATGGCCATACGCAGGCATATTGCGCACCCCATTGGTGATCACCTCGAAGAGATAGCCGTCTGCTACATTGCGCAGCCGGTCATCGTGGAAGGACGGCGCCGGCGTATACCCATAATTACCGCGCATGATAATCCCCTGACCATCTCCCGCTTCTCCATGGCAGACGGCGCAGTAGATGTTATAGCGCTCCCGCCCCCGCCGTACCACTTCGGGGGTAACAGCCAGCGGAATGCGCTCCACATAGGCTCCATCGGCCGTCTTTCCAAAGTAAAACGGGGTATCTTCTTTCAGCAGTCCCCGGGGCACCGTTCCGGGCACCGGCGGCCGCATGGCTCGGCGATCGGCGAAGAAAGGGTTTAGCTCCTGAGCTTCAAACTTCTCCTGAAAGTCCATGTTCAGGTTGGGATGCACCGGGGGCTTGCTGGAAATCATTCCACGGCAGCCTGCCAGCAGCAGGCCCAATAGCAATCCCGTCCAGATCGTACGCGACATGGCAGGTCTGGCTTGCATCATGACTCAGCTCGTCGTTACGGCAGCTTTAGCGGCCGACGCAGGTGTCGGAGCAACCTCTTCTTCGCCCCGATCTTCAATCACCTCGATGTTGTAGCCGCCCAGCTGCTCCAGCAACTGGCGCGTAGCCACCTGGTCAAACTTTGGATCACTGGCGGCCACAAACAGGAAAAATCCGTCGTCGGTCACCCTTGCAAAGTTCTTGGAGTAAAACAGCGGATTGTAGGGACGCGGCAGCCCATTAAGGGCCAGCATAATTGCTACCCCGGCCAGCGCCGAAAACAGAATCGTCAACTCAAAGATGATGGGCACCGACGGCGGCAGCGCAAAGAAGGGCTTTCCACTGATGTTCAGCGGATAATCAACCGCCCCCATCCACCACTGCATCCACCACCCCAGCACCAACCCGGCAATCGTTCCCGTAAAGAAGGTGAGCACGCCTACCTTCGAGTTGCCCAGCCCCATCGCCTCATCCATCCCATGGATAGGGAAGGGGCTGTGGGCATCAAAATGCCGATAGCCAGCTTTGCGCACCTGTCGGGCAGCATGCAACAGGGCTGCCGGATCCGAAAACTCGGCCAGCAGGCCATAAACCGACCCGTCACGGGCCTCATAAATGCCCATCGAAGCTTTCAGCGAGCGAAGCAATTCCTTCAGCATGGCATCTCTCCATTGCTCAGGACGAGCGTCCCCGGTTTACCTGGACGTCGGCCGGACGGCTGTGGCCGTCGCCGTGCATCTCGTAAAAGTGCGGATCGGCCTCGGGCAACACCCCCTTCACCTCGGCCATGGCCACCATCGGCACAAAGCGCAAAAACAGCAGGAACAGCGTGAAAAACAACCCGAATGATCCGATCAGCGTGAGCACATCCACCCACGTCGGCACGAAGTAATCCCAGCTCGATGGCAGATAATCCCGATGCAGCGACGTGATCGTTATCACGAAGCGCTCGAACCACATGCCGATGTTGACCACAATTGAAGCCACAAACATGAAAGGAATATTCCGCCGCAGCTTCTTGATCCAGAAGAACTGCGGGAAAATCAGGTTACAGGACATCATGATCCAGTAGGCCCAGGCATACGGCCCCGTAGCCCGGTTGATAAAGGCATACTGCTCGTAGGGCACGCCGGAGTACCAGGCGATGAAGAACTCCGTGATATAGGCAAAGCCAACCATCGTGCCCGTTACGAGCATGATGATGTTCATCTTCTCCAGGTGATCCACGGTGATCACGTTTTCCAGGCCATAGGCCTTACGCGCAACGACCATGAGCGTCACGACCATGGCGAATCCGGAGAAGATGGCGCCGGCCACGAAGTAGGGGGGAAAGATCGTGGTATGCCAGCCGGGAATGATTGAAACGGCAAAGTCAAACGACACAACCGAGTGCACCGAAAGCACCAGCGGCGTAGCCAGACCGGCCAGCAGCATGTAGACCTTTTCGTAGTTCCGCCAGTGACGATTGGCTCCGCACCAGCCCAACGCAAAAAAGCCCAGAATCTTGGCGCGCAGGCGACGGCCCATCAGAATGGCGCGATCCCGGAGCGTGGCCAGATCCGGAATGAGCCCGACGTACCAGAACACCAGCGATACAATAAAGTAGCTGGAGACGGCAAATACGTCCCAGAGCAGCGGGCTCTTGAACTGCGGCCACATCTCCATCTGGTTGGGAATGGGCAGCGTCCAGTAGATAGCCCAGACGCGGCCCACGTGGAAAGTCGGGAAGATCAGCGCGCAGATCACGGCAAAGATGGTCATCGCCTCGGCTGCCCGGTTGATAGACGTACGCCAGCGCTGGCGGAACAGAAACAGAATGGCTGAAATCAACGTGCCAGCGTGACCGATACCGACCCAGAAGACGAAGTTGACAATAGGCCAGCCCCAGCCGACCGGAATGTTGTTCCCCCAGACGCCTACTCCATTCCAGACCTGGTAGGCCAGCATAGCAACCAGCGTCAGCATGCCCAGAAAGGCTACCGAAAAAGCGGCCCACCAGGCCCTGGGCGTCTTCTTTTCCGTATGCTGGGAGACCAGCTCCGTGATGTCGTGAAAGGTCAATCCACCCTGCACCAACGGTGGCTCCAGCTCGTGGTCGGTGCGGGCCAATGCCGACAGATCTTTTGTTGCGTGCGCCATCGCGTTCTCGGTCCTGCTTGCAGATCGCTTAGGCTACCGATTCCTGCTCCAGTAGCCGGGGATTCGGGTTCGTAATACGAGCCAGGTACGAAGTGCGCGGCTTGACATTGAGCGCCGCCAGCATCTCGTACCGCCGTACATTCTGTCGCTGTCGAACAACCGCACTGTTGGGATCATTCAGATCACCGAACGTGATTGCTTCGGCCGGACAGGCCTGCTGACAGGCCGTCTTGACTTCGCCATCCCGCAAAGGTCGCCGTTCAATATTGGCCTGCCGCTGCGCCTCGCGGATGCGCTGCACGCAGTACGTGCATTTTTCCATCACGCCGCGGAAGCGCATGGTCACGTCCGGATTCTGGGCCATCTGTATCTGAATAGGTAGCGTCTTGACCCAGTTAAACCAGTTGAACCGCCGCACCTTGTAGGGACAGTTGTTCGAGCAATAGCGGGTACCGATGCAGCGGTTGTAAACCATCTCGTTGAGCCCATCCGGCGAGTGCACCGTCGCCGCCACGGGGCAGACCGACTCGCAGGGCGCGTTCTCGCAGTGCATGCAGGGTACCGGCTGCACCACGAGCTGCGGATCGTCGACGTGGGCCTCGTCGCTTACAAAGTAGCGATCGATACGCAACCAGTGCATTTCGCGCCCACGGCCCACCTCACTTTTGCCCACCATCGGCACGTTATTTTCACTGTCGCAGGCCACGATGCAGGCATTGCACCCCGTACAGGCATTCAGGTCAATGACCATTGCCCACTGGTTACGGTAGTAATCACTATCCTGAAAGGCGGGCTGCTTGCTCGGATGGGCCTCTTCCCACAGCGTAGGATATTGCTCCCAGGGTTCCAAGCCTTTCAGAGGCGGCTCGGCCTCTTTGGCAAAGTCTGGATGCTTCCGGAATTCTTCCAGCGTAGCCAGACGCACCAGAGGCCGCCCGACCATCGCGCCATGGTCCTGCGTGGTTACAATCTTATAGGTACGTTCGGTTTTGCGCACCCGGGCCCCACGAGCCACCCAGGGCATCTCCGGCCGCCGAAGCGGCGCTACATTTACGCCCACGCCGGTAGCGATAGCGCCATGGCCGTAAATGTCCGTGTAGTCGTCCAGGTCAAAAAACGGCGTCTTGCGCTCGGGACGGGTCGATGTGATTTCACGTCCATACCCCAGATAGACGGTAATCGAATCGTCCGGGTGGCCGGGCAGTATCCATACAGGGAGTTCCACCGCTCGATCATCCAGCGCAAGTTCAATCACGTCGACAATATAGACCCCTTTGCGGTATTCAGCCTTGACGCCCAGCGCCTCGGCCGTCTTTGGACTCAAAATGGCTACATTATCCCAGACGATCTTTGTGATCGGGTCGGGCAGCTCTTGCGTCCAGGCATTGTTGGCAAAACTGCCATCCAGTATGGTCGGATCCAGCCGGAAGACCACCTCCAGCCCACTCTCTGTCGCAGCAGGCCAGTTGGTCAGCGCCTGCCGACGAGGCCGTAATGTAACGGTCGGATAGCTTGAATCCGGCAGGAACCCGTCATGCAACACCCGCTGCCAGACCTGTTCGAAGGCGCCCCGCCCCGCCAGTAATTGTCGCCAGGTAGCGCGCACCAGATCGTAGCTGCTCTGCTCTCGTCCCGTAGCCAGCAGCGCCAGCACTTCAAGCGCTGAATGCGCTGCTTCATAAAGTGGCGCGATCAGGGGCTGGATAACCGAAAGCGTACCGTCGTAGGCACGTCCGTCTCCCCAGGCCTCCAGATAGTGTGTTGCTGGCAGATGCCAGGTGCTGCGGCGTGCCGTTTCGTCCACGTGCAGTCCCACGTGAATCACCTCAGGGACCCGTGCCAGCGCTTCGGCAAAGCCCAGAGCCGCCGGAGCATCATAGACGGGATTGACATTCAGAAGCAGCAACACGTCCACCTCCCCTGCCTGCATGGCCTGCACCAGATCGGCCAGGGCCGTGTGCTGTGGTGTGACCGGCTCTTCCAGCGCATGCAGGATCACCGTACGGCCCAGACTGCCCAGCAGGTCGTTGATCACCGCGCAGAGGGCATGCACAGCCGGGGGCTGCGTTTCGCCTGCCAGCACCACACCACGCCGGCCGGCGGCCCGAAGATCGCGTGCGATCTCCACCACGAACGGGTGCCCTGCAAACCGGGCGCCCGCCTCGCGGAGCTCGGTAATGCCCAGCTCAGCTGCCAGCGCTGCCGCAAATGCCGGAATGTCGCCAGCCCGCAGGCGCAACCGGTGGTCGGCCATACCGCCTGTGACCGTGTAGGTGCTCTCGATCACGTACAGGCGGCTGATCTCGTCCTCGGGCCGCTCCATGCGCCGGCTGGCTGCAAACTCACGCGTGTTCTCGATAAAGTTGCGGTCGGTCGGCCCCAGAAAGTCGGCGTCGAGGCTGACGATCACGCGCGCCTCTGAGAAGCGATAGCGCGCGCGCACCGGACGTCCAAAGGCCTGCTGCAGCCCCAGGGCTTCATTATCGTCGCCTTCCGGTCGGTAGGTCACCCAGCGCACCTGTGCATAGCGGCGGGCCAGCTCCTGCTGTAGCGCCGCCAGCGTGGGCGAACTGCTCGGCTCGCAGAGCACAGCCAGCCGCTTCGTGCCCGCCTCGGCTGCCAGCGTCTGGGCAAACTGTACGAAGTCGCTCCATGAGGCAGGCTCTCCCTTGCGGAGCACCTGCTGGGAGCGATCCGGATCGTACAGGTTCAGCAGCGAAGCTTGCTCAAAGACACCTGAAGCCCCCTGGCTGAGGGGATGGTCCGGGTTTCCCTCGATTTTGGTCGGACGCCCTTCGTGGCTTTCGACCAGCAACGGCCGCAGAATCCCTCTGAAAGGCATGGCCGTCGCATAATGCAGCGGAATGCCCGGAATGATCTCCTCAGGCTGACGCACATAGGGCAGGATTTTTTCAACAGGGCGCCGGCAGGCCGTCAGACCGGCCAGCGCCATCGACGCACCCATAATCTGCAAAAACTGACGCCGCGACGTGCCACTCGGTGGCTCGGCGACGCCCGGCATAAATTCGTCCTGCGCCAGCTTTACCCATTCCGGGTTGCGCTGCAGATCGGCTGCACTGCGCCAGAGACGCTTGCCCGACGCAGACTTTTCAGCTCCGTCCGGATTTACCACAGGCAGTTCAATCATAGGACGCTCTCAACCGACAAACGCGAAAACGTTTCCAACTAAACCCATAAAGGCCCGCCCGCTTAGTAATGGCAGGCTGAACAGTTCGTGGGCGGACGAATCCCCTCTTCTCGAATGCGGACCAGGTTACGTTCAATGTAGTCGGCCGGCGGCTGATAGCCCATCGTGGTGATCTCGCTTTGGGGCCGCAAATACAGCTCCGGCTGCCGATGACACTCCAGACACCATCCCATCGAGAGGGGCTTAACCACCCGCACCACATCCATCTGATCAATCCGACCGTGACAGGTCTCGCATCCCACCCCATTGTTTACATGGGAGGCATGGCTGAAGTGCGCATAGTCAGGCAGGTGATGCACCTTCACCCACTCAATGGATTGATCCGTCGCCCAGCTATCACGCACCGCCTGCAACCGGGGTGACTCGGTCAAAATCTGACCATGGCAGTTCATACAGGTCTGCGTAGAAGGGATGCCTGCCTTATCAGCAATCTCCACCCCTCCATGGCAATAGCGACAATCCAATCCCAGCTTGCCCACATGAATGCGGTGGCTGTACGGCACCGGTTGCTCCGGCGCGTAGCCCACTTCATAAAATTCCGGCGAAAAGTAGTACCATACCAGAAAAACGGCCAGCACACCCCCAAAGACAGAGCCTGCCAGCGAAAGCGCCGGCAACCGATTGGTCTTTCTGGAAAAAATCTGCGGCATAACGTTCCAGACGTAAGGCTATCCCCCTTGTTCGTAAAGCAGGAATCTACAGCCTCCCAAACTGCGCGGGAGCCTGTCCCTGCGAAATTCGGATAAAAAGTCTCACTTTACTGAAAACAGCCTTTACGCTACAGGACTTAGACCAAAAAATCAATGCTTCCCTCATTTCCTTGCAGGATTTTCGGGAATCGTTGACAGAGCTTCCGCATTCGCCGCAACCCAGGCATTGCTGCGGATGCAGGCACAAAGTATGCCGCCCTTCCGTTTTTTGCAAAGCTTTGCGGTAAGGGCAGCACACTTTCGCATTATCTTTGAAACCGGTCTACCGCACTGCAGAGATGCCTATGTCGTCTGTGGAGCCCTTCACTTCTGTTACCCGTAACCCGCTCGTCGATCTGTCGGTGATCATCGTGAACTATAACGTGCGTGAGCTGCTCGAGCAGGCGCTGCATTCGGTCTTTCGAGCGACCGACCGGCTGGTTGTGGAAGTTTTTGTCGTGGATAACAACTCCGTAGACGGCTCGGTTGAAATGGTTCGCACCCGATTTCCTCAGGTGCATCTCCTGGTCAACACCCACAATGTCGGCTTCAGCCGCGCCAACAATCAGGCCATCCGTCGTGCTCACGGCCGCTATCTGCTTCTGCTTAATCCCGACACCATCGTGCAGGAAGACACGCTCCGCACGATGGTAGACTTTCTGGATGCCCACACCGACATAGGGGCAGCCGGCTGTAAAATTCTCAATCCGGACGGTACCTTTGCTCCGGAAAGTCGTCGAGCGTTTCCAACACCGGCTGTCGCTTTTTATCGAATGATAGGCTTAAGCCACCTCTTCCCCCGCAGCCGACGGTTCGGGCGCTACAACATGACCTACCTGTCACCCGATGTCGAGACGGAAGTCGATGCACTCAGTGGCTCCTGCATGTTCGTTCGGCATGCCGCGCTTTACTTTTCGCGGGCAGCCTATGAGCGCCTGTGCCGTGAAGGGCTCGGCGCTACGGCGCACCTGCTGCCCGGAGGTCTGCAACCCGATGGCGGTGCCGGCCTGCTCGACGAAGCGTTTTTCATGTACGGGGAAGACCTGGACTGGTGCTACCGCATTCAGCAGGCCGGCTGGAAGATTGTCTATACGCCGCGTACTCAGATCATTCACTATAAAGGAGAAAGTACCAAGAAGGGAGAATTGCGCTACGTGCGGCTGTTCTACGGAGCCATGCTCCGGTTCGTTGAAAAGCATTTCCGCGACCGTTATCCGCCGGTCTTTCTGTCATTACTTCGCACCGGTATTGCATTGCGGGCCGGACTGTCTGCCCTGCATCGCAGCATCCGCCGACTGATGCCGCTGTTGTTTGACGGCGCGTTGACTGCGCTGGTTGTCACAACGGCGGGCTGGCTGCGCTCCCTGATGGCCGGACGTCCGCTGGCGTCGCTATTTCTGCTCACCGTAGTGCCGGCCTACGCGCTGAGCACTGTGGCGGGTATTGCGTTGATGCACGGCTACCGTCGCGGTCGCATCTGGCAGTTGCGTCCGGTCTTCTATGGTACGCTGATCAGCCTGCTCTTTATGGGCACGTTGTCGTTTCTGGTACCTGACATTGCATTCTCCCGGATGGTTGTGCTGCTCAGCGCTCCTTTTATGTTCATCTTGCTGATGGGATGGCGGCTCCTATGGCGCCGTCGCCGTTCCACTCGCCTGCAACGGGCCCTGCTGGTCGGACCAGCCGATGAAGCTCGCCGCCTGTACCGCCTACTGGAAGCGGTCCCCTGGCCGTCGTTTCATCTGATCGGATACGTCTCACCGCAGCCGAACGAAAACGCATCGCCGCCTCCCCCTTGCCTGGGCGCGCTGCATCACCTGCGCGATCTGGTGCGTCTGCAACAGGTGGATACCGTCATTTTTGCCACAGCCGGCCTTTCACACACCACCGTCCTGCAGCTCATTCAACAGCTTCGTGATCTGCCGCTACAGTTCAAAATGCTGCCGGAAGGCCGCTCCCACGTAATCGGCAAAGCGCATATCGAAACGCTCGAGCCCCCCTCCCTTGTCGATGCAGAAGCGGCCCTGCCTACACTCCGGAGCCTACCTGTGCGTCGCGCGTTGGAGTGCAGCCTGGCACTACTGGGACTGGCGCTGTTGCCGCTCCTGAAAGGACTGGCCCGCTTGACCGCCCACCCCGGACTGAACCGGCTGGCTCGTCGCCTGACAGCCTTACCCGACGTACTACGCGGCCGTCAGGCCCTTGTCGGATGCCGACCCGACGAATATGTGCTACTACCCCGCGCCTGGGACATCCAGCCCGGCCTGTTTGCCGTGAGCGAGGCGCGGCCTACCCCCCCCCGCAATCCTGAAGATATTCGTCAGCTTTATGCTTATTATATGCAGCAGCGGACGACCTGGCTGGACCTGGTGCTGCTGCTCCGGGCTATCCGTCGAATGCTTTATACAGCCTGAACACGCTTATGGCGCAGAAAGCTTCGAAATACCTGCTTGATTTTGAAAAACCTATCGTCGAGCTTGAGCAAAAGCTCGATGAGATGCGCGCGCTGATGGCCGAAAATCCAGAAGTGGATCTTTCTGCGGAGATAGCGGCGCTGGAAGCACGCGTAGCAGCGCTCCGTGAGTCGGTCTATCGTAACCTGACCCGCTGGCAGCGGGTGCAAATCGCGCGTCATCCTGATCGTCCCTATACGCTCGACTATATCGAGGCCCTTTCGGAAGGCTTCGTCGAGTTACACGGCGATCGCTGCGCTGGCGACGACCCGGCCATCGTCGGCGGATTTGCCACATTCCAGGGCGCCCGCTTCGGGTATCGCGATCGTACCGTACTCTTTGTAGGCCACCAGAAAGGGCGCGATACAAAAAGCCGGAAGTACCGCCGCTTCGGTATGCCCAATCCTGAGGGTTACCGCAAGGCACTACGGCTGATGAAACTGGCAGCCAAGTTCGGCAAACCCGTTGTTACTTTGCTCGACACGCCGGGGGCCTATCCCGGTATTGAAGCCGAAGAACACGGCCAGGCCGAAGCCATTGCCCGCAATCTATTCGAAATGGCTCGGTTACCGGTCCCAATTGTGGTGGTAGTAATTGGCGAGGGGGCTTCAGGGGGCGCCCTGGGTATCGGGGTAGGCGACCGCATCCTGATGCTGGAAAACGCCTGGTATTCGGTCATTGCGCCAGAAAGCTGCTCGCAGATTCTCTGGCGGTCCTGGGACTACAAAGAAGAAGCGGCCCGCGCCTTGAAGCTTACAGCGGCTGACCTGCTCAAGCTCGGCGTCATCGACGAGATCATTCCTGAACCTGTCGGTGGAGCACACCGCGATCCCCAGGCTACCTTCCAAGCGGTCGGTGCCGCCATCGCCCGGGCACTACAAGCCCTGGAAGGCATCGCGCCCTCGACCCTGATCGATACGCGCATCGAAAAATTCGCCCGGATGGGCATCTATCGAGAAGCCTCAGAGCCCACCCCCTCGACTGAATCCGGAACGGCATGATCCGACACGTCTATCAACATCGGGTACGCTACCGCGAATGCGATCCGATGGGTATGGTGTATCATGCCCATTATGTGGACTACCTGGAAGCGGCACGTACCGAAATGCTACGCGCTCTGGGACTTCCCTATCGCGAACTGGAGACCGCCGGCATCATTATGCCCGTGGTGGCGCTGAACCTGCACTTTCGTCGGCCCGCTTACTACGATGAACTGCTGGATATTATAACCATGATCCGGGAGCTCCCACGGGCCCGGCTGTTCCTGGATTATGAGGTGCGCCGCCATGAAACACAGGAGCTGCTGGCCACCGGTCAGGTAACGCTCTGCTTTGTCGATCGCGCCCGCAATCGCCCTATACGCGCACCGAAGGTCCTGCTGGACGTGCTGCAACAGGCGTTGGCATCTTCGCTGTCAACCGACGGCCAGCCTGAACGCTCATGCCTGCCGAAATGACAACATCGGCTGCCTGGCCTCCCTACCTGGATGAAGCAACGCTGGATACGCTGATCCGACAGTGGTTGGCCGAAGACATCGGTCCGGGCGATGTTACCACCGAAGCCACCGTTCCCCTGGATCGCCAGGCACGCGGGCTTTTCCTCGCCAAAGCATCAGGGATTATCGCCGGGTTGCAGGTAGCCACTCGCGTTTTCCAGATCGTGGACCCTCAGGTGCGCCTCACCTGGCATCAGGCAGACGGCACCCGGGTAACAGCCGGTACCATCTTTGGCACCGTGGAAGGACCAGCTCGTAGCCTGCTCATGGCAGAGCGGTTGGTGCTGAACCTGATGCAACGCATGAGTGGTATCGCCACAGCTACCTATCACCTCGTAGAACGTGTCCGCCCCTACGGTACAAAAGTCCTTGATACTCGTAAGACAGCACCAGGGCTGCGGTTGCTGGATAAATGGGCAGTACGCCTGGGCGGCGGTACCAACCACCGTCTGGGACTCTATGACACGATTCTTATCAAAGATAATCATATAGTAGCTGCGGGCGGTATTCGCGAAGCCATCGAAGCCGCTCACCGATACTGCGCACAACGCCAACTGACCCTTCCTATCGAGATTGAAGCCCAATCTCTGGAAGATATCGATGCCATCCTCACCACTGGAGGTGTCGACTGGATCCTGCTGGACAATTTCGCCCGACGGCTTCCTGACGGCACACTTGACGTCGAACCCCTTCGTAAAGCCGTTCAACGCATCGATGGCCGCTTTCACACAGAAGCCTCAGGCAACATTACCCTCGAAACCGCGGCGGCCATTGCTGCCACCGGGGTCGAAGCTATTTCCTCCGGCGCTCTGACGCATTCCGTTCGCGCGCTCGACCTGTCGCTGGAACTCACGTTGTAGGAGACTTTGCCGAAAAGCTGGCGTTATAAGGCCCAGACCCGTTCACGAACCGGGCCTATATGTCTATGACCGAGTTCATTCGTCTTCTGACCCGGCAACTACAGGTGGCTTTCCCCCCTTCCCAGGCCTACCCCCTGCATACCCTACGTCGGCTGGGAATACCCGATGCCCTCACACATTACCTGCAGCATCAGGCAATCGCTCGGGCAGAGGCTCGGCTTCCTTCTCTTGATAACACCTGGTTCGAAGTCGAAGCACCCGAAGTTCAACAAACCTATCAAGCGCTGTGCACCCGATTGCGTTCGCATCTACGCATTCCGCCCCAGGTATGGCCAGAACTGCTCAGCCAGAGCGTTCAGGCTCTGGTGCAGTACCTGACTCGACCGATCCACACACTCACGACCCACATCTTCTCGGAAGATGAAGTGCTACCAGCCGAAAAGGTACTGCAGCGTATGCACTGGTTTCTCCCCTATGCCTACTTCCGAGAAGCCGTTGCCCTGTACGTCGAGGAAAAACAGATCAACCAGCTACAACGGCGGCGTTTCACCGAGCTGTTGCACCGCATCGATCGGAAGCTGACGGCTGACTTTGATGCCGACGCCTGGCTGCGGCTGCTTCGCCCGCTTTACGAACTGGCTGCCCTGCTACCGGAACGGCCAACAGCGCTTCCAGCCTCCCTGCTGATCGCCTTCTTTGCAGAGAAACAACAGCCGTACCTGGTGCAGCGACTCCAGGCGAAAGGCCCCGCCCTGCTGACAGCCGAAACGCTGCATGCACTGATCGCCGATAAGCCGTCCATAACCACCGAATCCGAAGAAGAAGCAACGCTCCCCCTGTGGCGCCGCTTTCAACTTCAGCAGACAGCGCCCGAAGATGCCCAGGCACCTACCATCGGCACCACCCCCCTTCCCCGCTGGATGCAGTTTTACCAAAAACCGCTGACTGAACAAATCCCGGAGCCTCCCACGGCCGACCTGGAACGAGAAGTGCTCGGCGAAACCGGCCTGCGCAATCGCGAACTGTTCATCACGCATTTGTTCCGTGGAGACCGGGCCGCCTACGAACGCGTACTGCGCCGGCTACGCGACACGCCCACCTGGACCGAAGCCTCTCAGCTTATCGCGGAAGAAGTATTCCGTCGCTACCACGTGAATATCTACAGCGAACCGGCCGTCGCCTTTACCGACGCCGTTGAGCGTCGATACCGAAAAAACCGGGCATCCCCCTTGCAATAAAGACACCCGGTGTGTATCGTTAGCCCAGTGTTGAAGTATTGCTTTAACTAAAGTAGAAAATCGTGGTACGGGGATTATTGTTGCTGTGGCTTGTCTGGTGCCTCATAGATACCACGCAGGCGCAAGATACGACCACAACCAGAACGGCGGCTCCGCTGGAGCGTCTGCAGGCCTTTCCTTCCGAAGAAATTCCGTTCGATCGGCGGTTGCGCCTGCTGGGCACCAGCCTGGTTGGCTTATTGCCGCCTGCCGACAGTCTGGATGAACCCACCCTGCTTGAATACCTGGCGCATCTGTACAACCATCAGGCGCGCATCCTTAAAGCAGAAGCGGCTGGTGAGCTGGAAACAGCCGCCCGCTTGCTTGACGAAGCGCTTGAGGCCCTGGCCATGCTGAGCCGCCAGCCCCACATTGCTTCTAATGTGCGCTTCCGGGAACTATACCGTTCGCTGATTACGGAGTACGAACAGCTCTATGGCATACCGCCGGACACGTTGACCCTGAGCTACGGCGACATCTTTGCCTTTCGTGAAGCGATGTTTGCAGCCATGGACGCTGTGCGCGAGCCGCTGCTGGAGGACGTGGCCCCCCTCAATCTGCCTGCTCCTCACAGCACCGTGCCGCTCACCATGAACCGGCTTGTCAAAATGAGCATAGACTATCTGTTGCGCGAGCCGGAACAACATCTATTGCGCTGGCTGAGTCGGGCGGAGACCTACTTTCCCATGATCGAGCACATCTTTAAAGAAGAAGGCGTCCCAGATGAGCTCAAATACCTGGCTATGATCGAAAGCGGCCTCAATCCCTACGCTCGGAGCCGAGCCGGGGCCGTAGGTATGTGGCAATTCATGGCTGGAACAGCCCGTCTCTATGGGCTGCGCATCACGCCCTGGGTAGACGAACGCCGGGACCCGGAAAAATCCACCCGTGCGGCCGCACGCCACCTGAAAGATCTGTACGCCCTGTTTGAGGACTGGCATTTAGCGCTGGCCGCCTATAATGCCGGCGCGGGACGGGTTCGGCGTGCACTCAGCCGAGCTGCAGTTCGTCATGGTACCGAGCAGCTCACCTTCTGGGACATCTATCCGTATCTACCGCGCGAGACGCGTAACTACGTTCCTATGTTCATAGCAACAGCCCTTGTGGCCTCCAATCCAGCGGCTCTGAACCTGACCGTCCAGCCTGGCCCCCGCTATGAATACGACTATGTGCCCGTACAGGGCATGCTTTCCCTGGAAGAGATTGCGCGCATGGCAGGGACCGATGTGGCTACGCTACGTGCCCTGAATCCCGAGCTGCGTCGCAGCATCCTGCCGCCCACGCAGGGCCCCTACTTCATTCGTTTACCCCTGGGTAGTTACGCTCGTTTTGCAGCAGCCTATGCGCAGCTTCCCGAAGATCGGAAGCGTCCCGTCACGACCTACACGGTACGCCGTGGAGACGCACTCAGCATCATTGCCCGACGCTTTGGGGTAAGTGTCTCAGCGCTCATGCGCGCCAATGGCTTGCGAAGCACCCTGATTCGACCGGGACAGCGGCTGATCGTGCCGGTACCTCGTTACAAAAGCGCACAGGCCCTGCAACTGGCCGAAGCGGTGCCGGTGCGTGTGCAGTATGGCGGTCGATCCATACGCCCGCTTCGCGTTGTTTCGCCTGCAGCAAAAGCACCGGCTACCCCTTCAGCCCAGCCTGCCGCTCTGGAAACAGCAGCCCCTGAACCGGCCACCGCCCCGTCCGACAGAACCACCTCCACCGATGCCAGAGCCCCCACACGCGTCGTCTACACGGTACGCCCGGGCGATGCGCTTAGCAAGATTGCCCGGAGGTATGGCATTTCGGTAGCCGATCTCAAGCGCTGGAATCGCCTCTCCGGTAATACCATCCGCGTCGGACAGGAACTGGTGCTGTATTTGTCGGAGCCGGTCATGCCAGAACGAGTGGTGTACCGCGTGCGTCCCGGCGACACGCTCAGCGAAATCGCCCAGCGCTTCGGCGTATCCGTACGAGATCTCAAACGCTGGAATGGCCTGCGCTCCAACCGCATCTACGTCGGACAACGCCTGAGCATCTATCCGGAAGCGGAGGTCTTACGGGGCTATACCGTCTATCACGTACAGCCCGGCGACACGCTCAGCGAAATCGCCCAGCGCTTCGGCGTATCCGTACGAGATCTCAAACGCTGGAATGGCCTGCGCTCCAACCGCATCTACGTCGGACAACGCCTGAAAATCTTTTCCTGAAAGAACTGTTTTTTTACCCAGACGCACGGAAATGTTTTCCGCCGCTTAGACGAAACTCACGCTGTAAGGCATCGTTCGTTTAGCAGGCACACGGCTTGTAGCCAGGATGTGCAGCATCATGCACCCATCCATCCGGAGAAAATGCTATGTATGACGAGCAACTCCGCAAACTGATTGAACAGTTTCGCGCAAAATTTCTGGAGCTTTCCAACGAAGACATTCAACGCCTCGTTGAAGAAACCAGAGCAGAAGCGCTGGCGGAAGCCCGAGCAATCATCAAAGAGCAGATGCTCCAGGCCATTCTGGAGCAATCGGCTCGCTTGCAGGCTCATAAGGCGATGCCCCAACCAGCTACTGCAGCGCAGCCGACCGTTGCCCAACCGGCAGAAGCCCCCAAGCGTCCCCCTTTTGAGACACCCCGGGTGACGCTGGTCAGCCGTCCCGAAACACCTCCGGCACCGCCTTCGGAAAAATCGGCGCAGGCTACGCCTGCACCAGCGGCTGTCGAAACGGAGCAAAACGGATCAGAAATTGAGGGCGCGCGCCAGATTCTACGCGAGATCGAAAACCTTCGCCAGCAGCTGAGTGCCAACGAGGAATGGCTCACGCGGGGTAGTTCGGCTGAAGACGAAGCGGATCATGCCGGAACCTGAGCTCGACAGCCCAGCAGCCCGCTGGTATTTTTCTGAAAGGGAAGTATACCAGCTGACCGAGGCTTCCCGTCAGGAAGCGCTGGTGCTGGCGCGTGCCGTACTCAAGCAGTGGTGGTTGCAGGCCATCCTCGAGCAAGTAACCCGCCACCTACATCCTATCACGGCTCCAGAATCCCAGGTTTACTACGTCTACGGTATTACATGGGCCGGCCAATCGGTCCGTGGGCCGGAACCAGTGGCGCTCATTCCCTTCCGTAATGTGCAGGCCATCGTACGGCGCGTCCCGGCCCGTGATTATAGTCTGGAAGCTATCCGGCAGCGCCTTCACGACACGGAGTGGCTACGTGCCCAGCTTCGGGCACATCATCAGTTTCTGGCCTCTTTGCAGCTCGAAGGCCCGCTGCTCCCCTTACGCTTTGGCACGATCTGTCCCGAACAGACGCATGTCCGAGCGCTGCTGGAGGCCAATTACGAAGATTTCTGCGCCACGCTGGCATTGTTGGACGGTCGGCAGGAATGGCTATTTCAGCTCGACGTTGATCGTGCGCGTCTGAAAGAGGCCGTCGCGCTGGTCCAGGGCACAACTGCCGACGACCCATCGCTCACGGTCGAAGTAGATCGGCTCTTGCAAATAGCGGCCGAGCACTGTCACCAGACACTCTCCGCCTTGGCTGACCGGGCCAAAGTGCAACGTCTGGAGGTCCGACGCCATCCTGTACTACGCGCCGCCTATCTGGTTGCTACCGAACGCACAAGTGCTTTCCGTGATCGTGTGGCCTCGCTGGAGCGGGCCTACCGGACACTGGGCATCCGACTACAGCTGAACGGCCCTTCACCCCCGTTCAACTTCGCCCGGCTGCATCTGGAAGTACCAGCCGCTGCTCCGGTATGAAACACCGCTGGCACCCCCCTGCCTGGATGCCGGTTACCCTGTTGTTTGTTTACGGAACCCTTCGTGGCCAATTGCCCCGCTTTCTTCCACCCACCCTGCACGAAGCGATTCGCTCGCTGGGACGTGCCTGCTACCGGGGGCGTTTGTACGATCTCGGCGCCTATTCCGGCGCCGTCCCCGATCCCGACGGCCTCGTACACGGCGAATTATATGCCCTGCAACAAGACCAGGCCGCCCGTATCTTTGCCTATTTGGATGAATATGAGGGGTACGATCCAGACCGACCGGAAGCCGGTGAATACCGGCGTGTCCAAGATACTGTGTTCCTACCGGACGGCCATCCAGTGTCGGCCTGGATCTACCTGTACCACGGCGATCTGTCGCAGGCACGCCTTATCTCATCTGGCGACTATCTGCGCGATCGCTCGCTGCAACCCTGATCACCGCGCAGCCACCTCCATCACAGCACGCCGCTTCAACGCCGACAGCCAGCGGGAAATGTCAATCTCCTTGGGGCAGGCTTCATTGCAATTGAAGATCGTATAACACTTCCAGAGTCCTTCGCGCGAGTCAACCACCGGTAATCGCTCGTCGGCCCCTTCGTCGCGTGAGTCAAAGGTGTACCGATAGGCCTTAAGCAGGGCTGCCGGCCCCAGGTATTCCGGATCCGCCCAGGTGCTGGGGCAGGCATGCGTACAAGCCCCGCACATGATACATTTGGTGGCGTCTTCAATCAGCGCAAATTCTTCAGGGCTCTGCAACCGCTCTCGCTCAGGCGGTGGCGTGCGTGTAATCAGCCAGGGCTTAACAGCCCGATATTTTTCGAAGAAACGGCTCTGGTCAATGACCAGATCTTTGATCACCGGAGCTGTGGGCAACGGCTCGAATGTAATCGTATCGCCTTCTCCTTTAACCAGATCTTTGACCAGCACTGAGCAGGCCAGCCGGTTTTCGCCATTAATTTTCATAGCATCCGAGCCACAAATGCCATGACCACAGCTCTTGCGGAACGTCAGCGAGCCGTCAATATGCCATTTGATATGCAAAAGCAACGACAACGCGCTGTCCATGGGCTCCGCATCGACCTCGTAGGTCTCCCAGTACGGCTCGGCGTCGGTCTCCGGATTGAAGCGTTTGATTTTGACCTTGACTTTCATGGCTACCGCTCCATCGATTGGGCGACCACGTGGCAACCAGGCGGGTCGCTCAGTACTTCCGTTCTTTTGGTTGGAATCGGGTGATCGTCACCGGTTTATAGTCGAACCGGTAACTATCTTCCCCTTCTCGGTAAATCAGCGTATGTTTGAGCCAGTTTTCGTCGTCTCGTTTGGGATAGTCTTCGCGGGAATGGGCCCCTCGACTTTCTGTCCGATTCAGGGCTGAACGCGTGATTACTTCAGACAGATCGACCAGGAAGCCCAGCTCGACAGCATCCATCAACTCGGTGTTGAACCGCTTGCTTTTGTCCCGCACCACCACGCGCCTGGCGCGCTCCCGGATCTGTTTCAGATCGTTCAGCGCGGTGGTCAGCGTCTCCTCGTTCCGAAATACGGAGACGTTATCCATCATGGTCTGCTGCAGATCGGCGCGCACCACGGCCACGGGCTCTCCCTGCGTTCGCCCCAGGATATCTTCCAGCATTTCGCGGACGCGCCGGTCCGGGTTGTCAGGCAGCGGCTCCTTCTTGCGACCCTCTTTGCGAAGCGTTTCGGCCATATGGATCCCTGCACGCCGCCCGAAGACAACCAGGTCAACCAGCGAGTTGGTCCCCAGCCGGTTAGCGCCATGCACCGACACGCACGCGCATTCACCTACCGCGTAGAGACCCGGTACAATGCTACCCCGACCGGCCCGCTCCACCTGCCCATCATAGTTGGTAGGAATCCCTCCCATTGCATAGTGGCAGGTGGGAGCCACGGGAATCGGCTCTTTTACCGGATCAATGCCCAGGTATGTACGACAAAAGGTGGCAATTTCAGGCAACTTGGTTTCAATTACCTCGCGCCCGACGTGCCGCAGGTCCAGGTAAACGTAATCTTTTCCGTTGATACCCCGTCCCTCTCGAATTTCTTTGTAGATGCACTGTGAGACCAGGTCGCGGGGTGCCAGGTCCTTTACCGTAGGCGCATAGCGTTCCATGAAGCGCTCGCCTTTGTCGTTGAGCAGAATGCCACCTTCCCCACGTGCTCCTTCGGTCACCAGAATACCCAGTCGGTAAAGGCCTGTGGGATGGAACTGGACAAATTCCATATCCTCAAGCGGCAGGCCGCTGCGCAGCACGATGGCCATGCCATCCCCGGTGCTGGCATGGGCGTTCGAGGTCGTTTTGTAGACGCGCCCATAGCCGCCCGTGGCCAGACAGACCATCTTGGCGTGAAAGACGTGAATTTCCCCGGTAAGCAACTCATAGGCCACCACCCCGCAACAGACGCCCTCGGGCGTCATGATCAGGTCCAACGCCTGAAATTCATCGTAGAAGCGAACCTGATTCTTGACACACTGATCGTAAAGCGTATGCAGAATGGCATGGCCAGTGCGGTCTGCCGCATGGCAGGCACGTCGGACCGGCGCCTCACCGAAATTTCGCGTGTGCCCCCCAAAGCGGCGCTGGGCAATTTTCCCCTCTTTGTTACGGCTAAAGGGCACGCCATAGTGCTCCAGCTCGATGATGGTCCGGGGCGCATCCTGACACATGATCTCAATAGCATCCTGATCGCCCAGGTAGTCGCTCCCCTTGACCGTGTCGAAGGCGTGCCAGAGCCAGTGGTCTTCTTCTTCGTTGCCCAGGGCAGCGCCAATCCCTCCCTGGGCTGCTCCCGTGTGCGAACGAAGCGGATGAAGCTTGGAAATCACGGCCACATCTGCGCCTCCCTCCTTGGCGTAAAGCGCCGCCATCAAGCCCGAACCACCGGCTCCTACGATGACGACGTCGTGCGAAAAAATCATGGCAACATTCGGTTTGCAATCAACCCGTAGGTTTCTTTCAGGATGCAGGCATATACCCCCATCCGGCCACAATGATAGAATACAGCCCTACGATGAGCAGCACCAGTGCCAGCGTCCAGGAAAGCGTCTGCGCCAGCACGCGCCCGATGGGATGACGAATATAATCGGTCAGGATATTGTTGAGGCCATAAAACCCGTGATGCAGGGCAAAAATCAAAAACAGAATGTTGAAGCCCTTCCAGAGCACGGCATATACGGGATCGGCCAATCGCAGCATCACCACGTCATACGGGGTGACTTCAGCATCGGGACCATAACGCGCCCGCACCGCTTCTTTGGCCGCCTCCGGATAGTCGGGCAACGCGCCCGCCTCAATCTGCTCCTGGGAGAGCACCTGGACCGCCACACTGGCCGTCTGCGCATCGTAGTGCTGGACCCAGAAATGAGTAATCAGCAAAAACACGAGAAACGTCCCGGTAATGCGATGCAGAAACCAGTGCATGGCATAGGAACGGGACGTCTTACCATACCGGGTAGCCATTGTAACCCCTGCCGTTTTTATGAACCCGTCAGATACGTGACCACGGCATAGAGTGAAGGATAACCGCCCACGCCAATGATCAACAGACAGACGATAGCCAGCGTCCAGAATAACTTTTTAGCGTGCGGATGCCAGCCTAAAAAATCAATCAGAACGATCCGGAGCCCATTGAGGGCATGGTAGGCTACAGCCGCCAGCAGTAGAAATTCCCCAAACTTAAAGATCGGGGCATGATAGGTGGCAATCAGTTGGTTAAACGCCTCCCGATCGGTAAGTGCCCGCAAGCCCCAGACATGCAAGATGAGATACACCACCAGCCCGATGCCTGTCAGGCGATGCAAGAGCCAGGCCAGCATGCCGGTGCGGACACGATAGCGCTGTAGCCGATGAACACGCTGAACTTCCGGCTCAACCGTTTCAACCGCCATAATCGCTCCAGAGGTTTGCTTGCTGAAACTCCCGCCCGCTCAACGCAAGCTTTTCTTAATTTTAAGAAAGCAGAAGGAATATAGTCAGGGCCTTGCTTCGCTTCTTGCGAATTTACGTTAAAGCCTATCGCTTCCTGCAGGGATCATTTTGTGCAGACACGCGATTTATTCCGTAGCCGGAACCGTACCCTTTCTCGGATCCGGTTAGCAGGGGACCCGCTGACTGACCGATCTATTCGGTGCGAAAGCGTGGTTGCCCCATGATCACCGAAGCTTCCTGTAGTGCATGTTTTTGTGCCTTTTGCGTACAACCCTCATGATTTCGCTGCACCGCTCCGCGGTGCAAACCTTCTGGTATGTTCTGTTTCCGTTAACCCTAAACGTCACGAACGCCTTGAATCGGCGGAGGACCGGAAAACGGCGGACTGCTTCCGCTTCCTCTATCCAGCTGCCGACCCGTCCTGCATGTATACGGACCGACAAACCGACTTCCCCTCCTCCCCGTTTCCGGTACCGCCTGGTTCGAGGCCCGTGCAGCAAAAAGTTGTATGGCCAAGGAAATTATTATCAACGCCGAGAAGGACCAGACACGCATTGCCATCGTCGAGGATGGGACCCTGGCCGAATTTTACATCGAGGATCCCGAGCACGAACGCACCATCGGCAACATTTACCTGGCCCGGGTCTGCCGTGTGATGCCCAGCATCCAGGCTGCCTTTGTGGACATCGGGCAGCAACAGGACGCGTTCTTACACTTTTCAGATGTAGCTCCCAGCCTGCCACTACAACTGAAATTTCTGGCCGACCCGCACCCCAGTGTCCATAAGCTGGCAGCCGAAATTGAGCAGCATCATCAGAGTCTGGCGCGCCGTCGCCACCCACGACCTCACCGCGTAGGCGAAGCGCCAGACGTCCCAGCGACAGAAACCCCCTCCCAAGCTGTCGGCCTGAAGCGACGGCTCCGGCTGGATGCGCGCATGCGTGGACGCCGGCGGCTGGCTCAGCGTCGGCTCCAACGCAAAATCGTAACCTCCTCCCCGCCCCTTGAGCCAGCAGCAGCGACCGAACAGCCCCACCACGCTTTTGCTCCCGAAACGTTGCTCAAACGCGACCAGCCCTTGCTCGTCAAGATTATCAAGGAGCCAATTTCTTCCAAGGGAAGCCGGGTCTCGACCGACATCTCGCTGGCCGGACGCTTTCTGGTGCTGGTGCCATTTGCCAACTATGTGGCAGTCTCTAAAAAAATCACCTCGTACAAAGAACGCCGCCGTCTGCGTGCCCTTGCCCGAAGCCTGGTACCCGAAGGCTTTGGCGTCATTGTACGTACAGTAGCTGAAGGGCAGAGCGCCAAATCACTTGACACCGATCTACGCCTGCTCCTGGAAAAGTGGGAACGCATCGAAAAAAAGCTGGCCGAACATCCCAACCCGCCTGTCCTGCTTCACGAAGATGTGAACATGGTCTCCTCGGTAATTCGCGATCTGTTTTCGGAAGACTGCACCCGCATTCTGGTGGACCATCCTCGCCTGTATCGCAACATTCGGAGCTACGTGCAGGCCGTCGCTCCTCACAAAGCAGACGTGGTCCAGCTCTACCGGGCCAAGGCACATATTTTTGCCGCTACCGGCATCGCCAAACAGGTGGCGCAGGCCTTTGAAAGTCGCGTCGATCTGCCCTCGGGAGGCTATCTCTATATCGAGCACACTGAAGCTATGCATGTGATCGACGTAAATTCAGGACGGGCTGGACGCGGCCTGAGCCAGGAAGAAAATTCCCTACGGGTCAATCTGGAAGCTGCCCGCGTCATCGCCCAGCAGGTGCGCGTGCGCGATCTGGGTGGTATCATCGTTGTCGACTTCATTGATTTAAAAGATGAAAAAAATAAGAAGAAGGTATACGATGAGCTCAAAAAGGCTTTCAAAAAGGACCGGGCGGTCACCAAAGTTCTGCCTATGAGCGATTTTGGTCTGGTCCAGATCACACGGCAGCGCCTGCGTCCCAGTCTGACTACCACGTTCGATAAGCTGGCGGAGCGGCTTGTTCGCGAAAAAGCGCTGCCTCCGGCTGCGGCCCAGCCCACACCGGAAGCTTTGCTGGACGCTATGGAGCGTTGGCTTCAAACCTATCGTCGGGCAGGTGGCCGCCGCAACATTATCCTCCGCGTACATCCTTTCACCGCGGCGTATCTGACGCGGCGTCTGCCTACCTATCCAACACGCTGGCTGCTCAAACACCTAGTACGTGTTCGGCTGGAATCCGACCCCAACCAGCCGCCGTTGAGCTTTCGCTTTGAGGATCCTGCTACCGGCGAAGACCTGACCGAACGGTTTATGCTCCCGCAAAACGGACAGCATCCGGAGCAAATACCTTCCTGAGTAAAACGATGGCCCCGGGCCGGAACAACAAGCGTGCTGCAACGCGTCGACTGGTCGATGAACTGATCACCGTCGCCCGTCAACTTGGCCTGGAAGTCCGAATAGAAACCGGCCCCTTCCGGGGTGGGCATTGCATCAAGCAGGGCGACGAACTGGTTATGCTTAATCGGCGGCATCCTCCAGAAGTCCACCTCGCACAGCTGGCCGAGGCGCTACGCAACCGCCCACTCGATACGCTCTATCTGAAACCGGTTGTTCGTCGCGCACTCGAAGAAGCCTGGGCTCGTTCTTCGCCTGCTACAGACGCCGTACTGGATGTCGAACTCGACTGACACAACCACGCTTCGGGTAATCCTCTTGGGCACCGGCACCTCGACCGGCGTGCCGGTAATAGGTTGTTCCTGCCGTGTCTGCCGCTCTACCGATCCACGCGACCGACGCACCCGCTGCGCCTGCTACATTGAGGCCAACGGATTAGGCATCCTGATCGATACCGGACCGGACTTCCGCCAGCAGGCCCTGCGCGAAGGGATTCGCCAGCTGGACGCTGTACTTTACACCCACCACCATTTTGACCACGTGGCGGGCATCGACGACCTGCGTCCATTCTTTTTTGAGAACAACCGCCCGATCCCCTGTTACGCATCGCCCAACACAACTCGGGTGCTGTATCGCATGTTTTCGTACATCTTTGCCGATGGCAGCTATCCTGGGGTTCCCAGGCTTCATCTTCACCCTGTAGAAGGCCCCTTTGAGGTAACCAGCCGCTATGGCCGTACCACTCGAGTACGTGTGGAACCAATCGCGTTACTGCATGGCCAATTGCCCATGTATGGCTACCGTATTGGCCATTTCGCCTACCTGACCGATGCCAGTCAGATTCCTGAAGCCAGCTTCGAACGTCTTCAAAACCTGGACGTGCTTGTACTCAATGCGCTGCGCGAACGGCCGCATCCTACCCACCTTTCTATCGACGAAGCGGTTCGGATTGCCCGCCGCATCGGAGCTCGCCAGACGTACTTTATCCATATGACCCACGAAGTGCTGCACGCCGAGGTTGATGCTCGCCTACCGGCCGGCATCAACCTGGCCTACGATGGCTTGCAGTTTACTTGCCGTCTCACCACTTCTTAACATCGCATAACTTGCGCGATCGTAAATTCTCAGCAATGCGAATCGTCCGAACATCCACCAGCATCGGTTGCCATGAAAATTCTCATACTCAACGGCCCCAACCTGAATCTGCTGGGCAAGCGTGAACCCGCTATTTACGGCCGCATTACCCTCCAGCAGTTAGCAAAAATGTTGCGGGAAGCGTTTCCGAATGTGACGCTGGAATTTGTGCAGAGCAATCACGAAGGCGAGCTTATCGACCAGCTCCATCGGGCCGAAGCTGAACGCTTCGACGGGGTCGTGTTCAATCCGGGCGGCTATACACACACCTCCGTAGCTATCCGCGACGCCGTGGCGGCCATTTCGGTGCCAGTCGTAGAGGTACATCTGTCCAACCTGCATGCCCGCGAATCATTCCGGCAACACTCTCTGACAGCCGCCGTATCTGAAGGACAGATCGTCGGCCTGGGCGCCCTGGGCTACCGACTGGCGATCGAGTATCTTGTAGAACGAGCGCGCCAGAAGCCCAAACGCTAACCGTGGCAACTTATCGTGGACACCTGGCCGGGGCCACGGCGTTCTTCGCCGTGTACCTGGGTGGATTGTTCTACATCTTCTCGATCGACGCAGCCTATACCCGCTTCACGCTGCTGGAGCTGGTGGCCTATCCTCTGGCCCTTTTTGGCCTCTGCCTGATGTTTGCGCTCTGGCCAGACGTCGATACTAACTCAATGGGCCAGACGCTTTTCTACTGGATCTTCTTTCTGGTCGACATCGTGCTCATTGCGACCCGCCATTTTGAAGAAGCCGCTTATCTGGGGCTGTTTGCCATCCTCCCCATTCTGGGGAAACATCGTGGCTGGACCCACACCTGGTGGGCCATGCTGCTTATCCCGTCGCCGCTGTTGCTTCTGCCTTATCTGTTTTTTCCGGAACGACCTTTCTACGGACTGCCCTTTTATGGCGCTGCCGTTGTAGGATACCTGAGTCATTTAGTACTCGACGGCGTACTGTTTCGCCTGCGCCGACGCCGCCGCACCCATCGCTGACCATGCCTGCTGGACGCCTGCGTCAGCTCGCCTCGGAAACGGCCATCTACGGGCTGTCGTCTATCGTAGCCCGTCTGCTTAACTTTTTGCTCTTTCCATTCTATTCGCATGTCTTTACGCCCGACGCCTACGGGGTCATCTCCATTGTCTATACGGCCTTTCTGTTTTTTAACATCGTTTACCAACACGGGATGGAATCGGCCTACCTGCGCTTTGCCGTAACGGCCGACGAAGACGAACGGCGGCGTGTCTTCAGTACAGCCGTAGGATCGCTGATAGGCACGTCTCTTTGCCTGTCGCTGCTGATTGTGCTGTTTCCTGCCCCCATAGCCGCCCTGATTGACCTGGAGACGCGCTACCAGTGGCTGCTCTACTATATGGCTGCCATCCTGGTGCTCGATACGCTGGCAGTGGTACCCTTTGCTGAGCTGCGACTGCGCAACCGTGCCTGGCGCTTTGCGCTGATCCGATTGGTCAGCGTATGCGTCAACATTGGCCTGAACATCCTGCTGCTGGCAGGGCTGCACTGGGACGTGGCGGGTGTCTTTATGGCAAACGTCGTGGCTTCGGCCACCACCCTGGCCTTGCTAACGCCGGAATTTATCCGGCTGGGACGTCTGCAATTCGATGGGACATGCTGGCGCAAGCTTCTGCGCTTCGGGCTACCGTTTCTACCGGGCGGCCTGGGTTATGCCATCACAGACCGCCTCAATCTGCTGTTCCTGAAGCGCATGACCCCAGAACAGGTCGAACGTCTCTACAGCGACCGCTTTGACATGGAGGCGCTGGCACGCGAAGCCGAACGGGCCGCCCGCGCCGTGCTTGAGCGCGCCGGAGGAGTACTTACGCCTGAGGTACAACAACGCATGGCCGAAGCAGCCCAGGCCGTCTACGGTAATCACGTGGTGGGCGTCTATAACGGTGTGCTCAAGCTGGCTATTTTGCTCATGCTGGTCGTTCAGATGTTTCGGTTTGCCTGGCAACCGTTCTTTCTACAACATGCCCGCGATCCGGATGCCCCCCAGCTCTTTGCCCGCGTCTTTTCCCTGCTGACAGCCATCTGTCTGCTGGTCCTACTGGGCATTTCATTGTTTGCCGCAGAAATCGTCCGCCTGCCCCTGCCCGGCGGCTATGCACTGATCAACCCGCGCTACTGGACGGGCCTGTTCATTGTACCGGTCGCCCTGCTGGGTTATCTGTTTCAGGGCTGGTACTATGTATTTTCGGCGGGGGCTTACCTGCGCCATCGCACCGGCTTTTTCATTCCGGCCACCCTGGCTGGCGCGACCGTATCGCTGCTGCTCAACGCGTTGCTGGTACCCCGCCTGGGTATGCTGGGCGCCGCCTGGGCCACCACACTGGCTTATGCAGCCATGGCTCTGATGCTCTGGGGGTTGATCCGACCACACTACCCGGTACCCTATCGGTGGCGCCAGGTATGGGCGTTAGGCGCCTGGAGTGCGTTGCTCTTTGCAGCCTGGCAGCAATGGCCATCGCTACAACAGCCCCACGTCGAACTACTCTTGCTTATCGGCTGGGCCACTATGCTACCTGTACTCCGCGTGATCTCGCCTGCCGAACTCCGCACCCTGCTCAAACCACGTCCACCCTCAGCGTAGCCGTTCCCACCGATGCACCCGCAGATGCGTGTAGGGAATGCCCTGCCAGCGGTCCAGATATGGCGTACCCTCCACCCGTAACCGCACGGGGGCCTCAGCCGCTACAGCCCGCCGATCATCCTCGTTCTCAAACACCAGCAGGTAGTAGTTGCGCGCAGCCGTCTCCAGCACCAGCGCAGCAAACGGCGCCTGTCCACGCGATACGACCTCTCCTTCCACCACAATAGGCGCCTGCGCTGGCGGCGCCTGCGTGGCGCATCCCATGCCCAGCAATAACCAGGCGATCCCGACCAACCTTCTCATAATCGAATTGCTCCATAAGTGGTAAGGAACGCACCTTGTTATTTTCGTAAAAAATATGTTACCCTGCCATTGGTTTTTGCGCCACCAAACAGAACGGCTCGATGCTACGCTACTACTGGACCCTGCTGCTTCTGCTGGCCTTTCCGGCCGTCGCTCAATCCCTACGTCCGATTGCGACGAGCGACAGCCCTGCGACTTTGCCGAAACATTACATTCTACACGTTACCGACTGGCTCAACCGCCAGCCAGAGGTCCGCCAGGCCCTGGAAGATTTTCGCTACCGCAAAGCGCTGGGTCTGCTATCAAACCGTCCGGGCATCCAGGCCCCTCCTCAGGTAGGTGATCGACGCTCGTTCAAAGTCTACAATTTTGAAACGCAGACGACCGAGTTGCGCGAATTTGAGCTGCGCGTTATCGAAGATCGTTTTTACTTGTGGGTAGAAGTAGCCTCGCTCGACAGTGGATGGGTAACCAACGAAAAACTGGAAGCCCTCCGGATGGCGTTGGCCGACGCCACACCAACTGGCTCCATCAACCCCAACCAGGGCATTATCGTCAACGACGAAACCGTCTTCGGCAACCCACCCAACGTGGATGGCGATGGCAAAACCGACGTCCTGCTGGTAGACATACGCGATGGCTGGGACCCTGAAAGTGGTGGTGGATTTGTAGCCGGTTTTGTGTATGGCGGTGATCTGAGCCCTCAAGGTAACGGTAATTACCGAGACATTTTGTACCTGGATACCAATCCTTCACTTTCCACCAATCGCCCGATCGCATCGCTCCTCTCGACGGCCGCCCACGAATATCAGCACCTGATCCACTTCAACTATGACACCGACGAGATTTCTTTTGTCAATGAAGGCCTTTCGGAATGGGCCGAAGTAATCAATGGGTACGATCGGCGGGCCATGAGCTATCTGAGCGATGCATCGCGCTACAACGTGCCCATTTTTCGCTGGTCACAGGACAACGTGAACGTCCTGGATGACTACGAGCGTGCTGGTCTGTTCACCACCTATCTGGAAGACCGGATTGGCTGGCAGGCCGTTGGTGCCATCACGCGGGATCCTTCCCACGGCTATCTGGGCTATGAAAATGCACTGGTCCCCCGGGGCCTGTCATTCTCCCAGGTCTTACTTGATTTTCACACGGCCAATTTCCTGAACGATCGCACTGTTCATGCCGCTTATGGCTATAGCCACGCCGATTTTCAAAATCTGGGCGCTGCCCCTACGGTTGTGTATAACGGCCGCATTGCCACCCAGACGCCCGACACCACCGTGCTGCTCTGGGGAGGCGGCGTGCTTTATCTGGTCTGGAAACATGTCAAGGATCTGCAAATTGCCCTTTCCGGCGCTTCGCTGGCTATCCGTTCGCTGCAATACCCAGAAGGGGGTGGCCTTATAGTTAACGATCTGGATCCCGGAGCGTCCCCTTTCAACTTTCCCGGTGTGCACGACCAGGTGGTATTGATCGTCACCCGCACTGTCACCTCTGGAAGCTCTCAGGTGACCTATAGCGCCACCTGGCGCTCGGATCAGACTTTCACCAACCAGATCGTCCAGTTCGACAACGGCCAAGCCATGCAACCTTTCATTCTGTCTGGAGGGCTGGAGTTGCTTACCCGCTTTGAAAATCCACAACCGGGCTATACGCTACTGGGCCGCGTCTTCCTGCCCCTGTACTTTTACAGCCAGTTTAGCAATGGCCCGCCTCCTACCGAACCGCGAGATTTTACGCTGACGGTGCGGGCAGCTAATTCGGACGGTACGCCTGGCCCTGTGCTCTTCGAGCAGACCTTCGACGATCCACGCCCCTATCAACAGGTATCGTCGCTTACCATTCAATTTGCTGAGATCGACCTGTTTCCGTACGCCGTCCAGATCGGCGACCTGCCCGACACGCTGTTTATCGGCTACCGGGATGCCGGCACCGACACGAACGCTATTGTTCTGGCCACTGCCAGCTACACTGTTGAGAACCGATCATTCATCGGACCGATCCAGGGCAACTGGCGTGCGCTCTGGGAAACAACACTCACCGACGGCACTTCCCTCAATGGCCGCATTATCCCTATCCGGCTTGAGTTTCTGGTCGGAAGCGAACCGGTGCCGGCCGAACCGACCGCCGAGCTCCCTCGCGAACCAGCGCTGGAGCCACCTTATCCCAATCCGTTCCGCACGATAGCCTGGTTGCGTTACCATCTACCGGCAAGTGGCCCAGTGCGATTGCGCGTGTATGACCTGCTGGGCCGACCCGTGGCCACGCTGGTCAACGGCCCGCAACCGGCCGGCACCCACACGGTACGTCTGGATGCCAGTGGCTGGGCCAGTGGCCTGTATCTGTGCGTGCTGGAAGTAAGCGGTCAGCGCTACATCCAGCGGCTGCAGGTAGTGCGCTGAGCCTCAGAGAACACGCTCCCCGCGGGCTGCTATCAGCAACGCATACCACGCTTCGTGGCCTAACGTGAAGGTCTCGGCCCGAGCACAGACGCGAATGCGCTTCGGCCGCGACGTGCCGATTGATCGGCTGAATCAGCACCGGATGGCGCAGCAACCAGGCCAACGCGATCGCCTCGCGCGATACCTGCTGTGCTTCAGCCAAATGAGCCACAGCCTCAGCGGCGCGGAGCGTTCGGCTGCCTGCTTCAACCGGCGGATCCAACAGACGTCCGCCCGGGGCGACCAGGCCTGCACCAGCACGTCGTGCAGCCGGCAACGGTCCAGTAGCCCGATTCCCCCGGCATGAGCCTACCAATCGTCGTGATTTGCTACGATACCATCTTCAATCAAATGGGTATGTAGCAGACTGAGCGCTGGTTAACTACCAACGGTTGGTCCGCGTAGCGCGCCCGTAGCGCCATCTGAGCAGCCGTGTGATTAGCTTACGCCGAAATAACGCACCTTGCCGTTCCGGTAAAGCACATCGAACCACCTCCTCCGGCTCCATCAGCAGATCTGGACGGTGCAGCAATAGCACGTCTACATAGTTCGATATGAAGCCGTCGAAATCGTAACGTTGTGGCGCACCCGGCGGATCATCCTTGAACCGGATCCCGCATTTGGTCTGCAACACGGCCTGTGCCCGCCGGCCGGCTCCCGGTTCAACAGCTCACCGAAGACCGCTTTCGACTTGCCCCGACTATAAATATCGGCGTGATCAAACAGGTTGATCCCTTTTTCCAGTGCTGTCTGCACAGCGTTGGCTGTACGGCGATGCACTGCCTCCAAAATGGTCATCGCATCCCACGGCCTGCCCGATGCATACAGCCATAGGCAATACGCGAGACCTCCAGCTCCGTATGCGGTATACGGCAGGTTTGCCTCGAGCTGATCCATCAGTTGGACAAAAAATGCGAACTTACGGTAGGAGCTGACCGCCTGGGACGCAATGCACTATCTTGGGGCTTTGCGTTGAATTTCCGATCTTTGTCTCAAAAGTTGCGATCGCGTATGGGAAGGGTTATTCGAACGGGAGATACCCCGGCCAAGCGTCGCCATCAATACCTGCGCTCCTGCGCTGAGGTTCTGCATTTGCTGGCGCAGCGTCCTTCCTTCGATGAGGAGGCCCGTGATATGGTGGCTTTTTTTGTGTTTAACCTGCGCAACATTGCCCAGACGATCGATGAGAGTGCACAGGTCTGGGAGGATCGGGGCTACTGGCGCAAGGCCGAATCCTTGCGGCAAAAGTGGCGTTGGACCTCCAGGGCTGCCGACGAGCTGGAACGGCTGATTCGGCAACACCGTTGGGATGCTGTTCCTTCTGTACTGCTCCGCCTGATGCCTCACTTTCAACACATTACGGTGGCCACGATCACGCGTAACGCAGACTGGTGGTGCGGGGCCCTCAAAGCCCTGCTGCGTTCCTCAACCCGGTCGTAACCGAACCATGGAGTCGCTGACATTACGTCCCGGCGTGCTGCTCATTGCGCCCCCTATGCTGGAAGATCCGAACTTCTGGCGAACCGTTGTGCTGCTCTGTGCCCACAGCGACGACGGCAGCTTTGGTCTGATCCTGAACCGACCGACCACGCTGACCCTCCGCGAAGTGCTCGACGTACCGGTTGCTTACCCCCTTTCCATGGGAGGGCCGGTTCAGCCTGAAACACTGCACATCCTGCATCGGCTCGGCAACGAAATTCCCGAGGCTCAGCCCGTCATTAACGGTGTCTACTGGGGCGGTGAGGTCGATGCCCTGCTGGATCGACTGCGAACCGATCCACCAGACCCCGACGACATGCGTTTTTTCCTGGGCTATTCGGGATGGGCGCCGGGCCAGCTTGAAGCCGAATACGAAGCGGGTGGCTGGATTTTGGCGCCAGCACACGCGACCAACGTATTCGAAGATGCACCGGAACAACTCTGGCGTACGGTCCTGCGTCGTATGGGCGGCGAGTATGCCCTGCTGGCCAACTTTCCTGATGATCCCCGTCTAAACTGAATTGCTCGTCTGGGCTGTAACTCCCTTCCACGCCGACTCGCTGGACACATGCCTTCACTTCCAAATAAGTCGCTCCGGGCTTTGCTCAAGGATCAGGACATCCACCGCTCCCGCAGTTCGGTTGCAGTCAACTCCCGGAGCAGTACCAGCTGACAGGCATCTTCCTCACAGGGAACAACCTTTATGCGTAGCTGTGGGGCTTCTGGCACACCTATCGGCCGTACACACTCCTCCACGCCGTCCGCACGTACGAAAGCTTCCAGAGGCTGGCCTATCAGCTGCTTTTCAGCATATCCCAGCAGACGCTGGGCTTCTTCATTGGCCATCAAGATGCGCCCTTCTTCATCCAGCATCAACAATCCATCGGGGTAGTGTTGCAGAATGGTTCGAAACCGGGACTCGCTCGTGTACAGTTCCTGCAAATACTCAGATAAATTGTTCTGCACGTGCTGTCGCTCCCAGGCGCGTGAGAGCACATGCTCCAAAAGTTGAGGGCTCAGCGTTTCTTTAAAAAGATAATCGGCTGCCCCCATCTGCAATAGATGGATGCCCATCTTTGCTTCGCGTTGATCGATCAACGCGACTACCGGCACATTGATGGCGCGTACCTTCACCTCGGCAAATGCGTCGAGTCCCTGCGCATCCGGCAGATCCAGATCGACCAACATGAGATCCAGCGCAGAAGCACCTGAGCTGTGCCCACGCATAATCAGTGCACGAAGCGAAGTAAATAGCTCGTCCATCCGCCACCCGGTAGCAGACAGGCAAGCCACCAGGCGATGCGTCAACGCCTCATCATGGCTGACCAGCCCCAATCGCCTCAGTTCTTGCATGGCTGTGATGTATAGCTTCGCACTGGTTCGGGCAAGGGGCAACAAAAATGCCGTTTGGTTTAGGCGGACTTCCGGTCTGCGTTTTCTGTCATTTTATACGGAACTTGAAAGCCGGGGACGGTAAACACATACCAGATGCTGTATCTTTTCGCTGACCTTCTCAACGAAAAATTTTCCGCTATATGAGCTGGGTTGTCGACGAAAACACTGCCCTGTTTACCGATCTGTATGAGCTGACCATGCTCCAGGCTTATTATCGAGAGGGCCTGGACACCGCAATAGCCACCTTTGATCTGTTTGTACGTCAAACACCCGGCCGCAACTATCTGCTGGCCTGTGGGCTTGACACGGTCCTTCACTATCTGGAAACCCTGCATTTCACACCGGAGGCGCTTGATTATCTGGCTTCCCTGGGACGCTTTGAACCAGACTTTCTGGAATACCTGGCACGATTCCGCTTTACCGGCGATGTGTACGCCATTCCTGAGGGAACTCCAGTCTTTGCCGGTGAGCCGCTCCTTCAGGTGGTGGCTCCTATCGGGCAGGCCCAGCTTATTGAAACCTTCGTGCTCAACCAGATCACCTTTCAGACAGGCATTGCCTCGAAAGCCAGTCGGGTGGTGCAGGCAGCGCAGGGACGTCTGGTGGCTGACTTTGGCGCCCGCCGAATGCACGGAGTTGACGCGGCACTGAAGGCGGTCCGTGCCTACTACATGGCCGGCATTCAGGCTACCTCGCTGGTGCTGGGGGGACAGCTCTACGGTATGCCTGTCACCGGCACCATGGCCCATAGCTATGTAGAAGCCCATCCTACCGAGGAAGATGCGTTCCGGGCGTTTGCCCAACTCTATCCCGGCACCACGCTTCTGGTAGATACCTACGATACGCTGGAAGGCGTTCGCAAAGTCATTACGCTCTGTGAAGAGCTGGGCGATCAGTTTCGGGTGGGCGCCATCCGCCTGGACTCAGGTGATCTGGCTGCGCTTGCCCGCGAAGCCCGGCGTATGCTTGACGAGGCCGGGTTGACCCATATTAAGATTTTCGCCAGTGGTAGCCTCGATGAATATCGCATTGCCGAGTTGTTGGCGCAGGATGCCCCTATCGATGGCTTTGGTGTGGGTACGCATATGGGTACCATTAGCGACCGCCCCTATCTGGACAGTGCTTACAAGCTCAGCGAGTTTGAGGGCGAAGGGCGCATGAAGCTATCGCTGGCCAAAGCCAACCTGCCCGGACGCAAACAGGTTTTTCGCTTCTACGGCGAAGACGGTTGTGCCACCCACGATGTGATTGCCTGTCATGATGAACACCTGGAGGGCGGGGAGCCGCTCCTGCAGTGCGTGATGCGAGGTGGCCAGCGCACCGAAGCCGGCCTGGATACACTGGAAGCGGCCCGTGAGCGGGCTCGCCAGGGCCTGGCCCGGCTGCCCGAGCGACTCCTGGCGCTGGAAGAGGCCGACCCACCCTACCCCGTTCATATCAGCGAGCGGTTGCAGGCGCTGGGTGAGGCCGTTCGTCAGCGATTGCTCCAACAGACCACCTGATCAGATATCCCCTTCCTGCGGACGCAGGATGATCTCTTCGGCCACGGTTCGGGGGGAAAGACGATAGAGCGCCCGAACGGTTCGAGCTATGTCCTCGGCCGGCATGAAGCGCTCCTCGGGCAGGTTTACGCCTTCCCAGCTCGGCGTATAGGTGGCACCAGGCATCAGAACCGTCACCCGAAGTCCCAGCGTCCGCGTCTCCTCACGCACCACCCGCGCCAGCCCCAGCAGTCCGTGCTTGGCTGCACAATAGGCAACACTGCCCGGGTAGGCCCGTATGGAGGCGACCGATCCCATGAAAAAGATATGGCCCTGTCGTCGGGCAAGCATTGGTTCCAGAAACGCCTGCGTTACCAGAAAAGCACTGGTCAGGTTGACTTCAAGCTGGGCTCGGAAGGTATCAATCGAGGTCTCGCGGAGCGGAGCCGGCTGAAACTGACCGGCATTATTGACCAGCACATCCGGTGCCCCCCAGCGATCAAGCACTTGCTGCGCCATGGCGGCCACAGCGGCCTCGTCTGTCACATCGCAGGGGAGCACCAGCGCTTCGGCCCCTTTTGCCCGACAGTCGGCTGCCACGGTTTCCAGCTTTTCTCGCTGGCGGGCCACGAGGGCCAGCCGGGCTTCCGGTTCTTCAGCAAATGCTCGGGCGATAGCCGCCCCAATCCCCTGGCTGGCTCCGGTAACGACGACAACCGGCACGACGTTACCCTCCGTTGATCAGCCGCATAAACTCAGCACGCGTAGCTTCCTTCAAAAACTCACCACTCATGGCACTGGTTGTGGTGATCGCATGCTGCTTCTCCACGCCCCGCATCATCATGCACAGGTGTTGTGCTTCGATCACTACAGCCACGCCCAGCGGTTGTAACACCTCCTCCAGCGCATCCCGAATCTGAATCGTCAGCCGTTCCTGCACCTGAAGCCGCCGAGCGAAAACGTCTACCACCCGCGGAATCTTACTCAGACCAACGATTTTCTTGTTCGGAATGTAGGCTACATGCGCCTTTCCGAAAAACGGCAGCAGGTGATGCTCACAGAGGGAGTAGATCTGAATATCCCGCACCAGGATCATTTCGCTGTAATCTTCCTCGAAAAGCGCCGATTCCAGAATTGCCCGCGGATCCTGGTGGTACCCTTGCGTCAGGTACTGCAGGGCCAGCGCAACCCGCTCTGGCGTACGCTGGAGTCCTTTCCGGTCTGGATCCTCCCCGATCCAGCGCAGAATCTCACGCACGTGTTGCTGAACGGCCGCAGTCACCGCTGGCGCATACCGATCCACGCGCTCATAATGACCGACCTCCAGATCCAGGTGCGCGTCAGCAGGTGTATACACCCGCATAGATGATTTATTCTTCGCCATAGTACTCCACGTAATTGTGCTCGGTCTCGTAAAGCCGGATGCGATACAGGCGGCCCGCTGGCAGGGCATCTTCCAGCTCGCGCCAGATGGCAATGGCCACATTCTCCGTTGTCGGAATCACGCCCTGCAAAAAGTCAACGTCCAGGTTCAGGTTCTTGTGATCCAGCTTTTGCAAAATGCGCGTTTCCAGAATCTCTTTCAGGTGAGAAAGATTTAGCACAAAGCCAGTTTCCGGGTCCGGCTCGCCAGCTACCGTAACCTCCAGCACATAGTTGTGGCCATGCCAGTTCGGATGGTTACAGGAACCAAAGGTCTGCTGATTCCAAAGCTCAGACCGAGCCGGATTGTGCAGACGATGCGCTGCATTAAAGTGCACGCGTCGGGTGACGTAAACCGTCGGCATTTTTCAACACACAGGCTGTTTGCGCATCGGTAGCCACAAACGAACGGCTTCGGGGTGCGTTCCGCCGCAGGAATCGCCGATCTGTTACAGACAGCAAAGGCCATCATGCCCTATATTCTGGCAAACTGCAGCCTGTCCAACCTTGCATGAGCCATGGCGGAAAAGACGTTGTTTCAGCGCATTATGGACGGCGAGTTGCCGGGCGATATCGTCTATGAGGACGAACAGTGCGTGGTGTTGCGCGATATCAATCCCCAAGCCCCCGTTCATCTGCTAATTATTCCCCGCAAGCCCATCCCTTCCCTCAATGAAGTAACCTCGGCAGATGCTCCGCTAATCGGGCACCTGTTTGTGGTCGCCCGCCAGATGGCTGAACGTGAAGGCATTGCCCGTACCGGCTACCGGACCGTATTCAATACAGGACCGGACGCCCAGCAATCTGTCTACCACCTGCATCTGCATCTGATGGGCGGCCGCAAGTTTTCCTGGCCACCTGGCTAATAGCCTATGCGCCATCGCCTGGCCGGCATAGGATGGTTGCTGCTACTGCACCAGGCAGCGACTGCGCAGTCGGGTTGGACCGTCCAGACCGGCTTTGTACGGGACGTCAGCCGCTACCACTGGGTGGCTGACCTGAACTTTATGCCTGTCATCGGTGGCTGGATACTGAACTGGCAGCAGCGCTTTGTCAGTGATGCCTTCCGATACGGCGTCGGCCGGCTGGATTTTCGGGATGAGGTCTGGGGAAGCTGGATGCTCACACCTGCAACCCGGGCAGTCCTTCAGCCTCGATTGTTCGGTCAGATGGTTTGGTTTAATCAGAGCCGTGTATTGACGCAGCAGGTGCTGGCCGGACTTCGCTACCAGCGACGCGACGAGCTCTGGTTGGAGCCGGCCCTGGGAATAGCCCTGGATCAGCGTCCAGGTGCTGGTGGCGTTACAGGATCTCCTTTGCAGACCGATTACGGGCCGGCGCTCAACCTACGCCTGGGCTTTCGTCCCCAACTTCCGGTCGGTTACATGCTGCGCCTGGAAGGGGGCGGGCTTTTGCAGTTTCTATCGCCACGGCGGGGCCTCACCGCCTATGCCGAGCTGCTATTTCAACGACAGGCGGAAGTGTTCGAGGTACGCATGCATCTTCGCGGTGCCCGCTTTCGACGCGATACCTATCAGGCCGTTTCGTTTCTGAATCGCACGGTCGCTACCCCTCCCCAGAGCATCGAAGCCACCTGGAGCGACACGTTACAGGGCTCACTGATCCTCCAGCTCCCTGTGCATCCACACCTGCACCTGCGCGGACACCTCAGCGGCCAGTGGTTCCGGCGCCAGATTCGATTTTTCCGGACGCCAAACGATGCCCTGTTTTTCAACACACGCTTCGACCATCGCCAGCTCGATGGCACGCTTGCTCTACTGTACACGCAGGGTAGGCTGAACCTGGAACTTGCTCTGGAAACGGGCGCCGAAGAAGAAATTCGCACGTTGACCAACCGCCGGGACCTGCCTGCAGCACAGGCCTTCCAGAAAGCCTTGCTGCTCCGACAGGCGGACTACGCACGGGGGTACCTGACGCTAAGCGGACGGGGCCGCCTCGAAGCCGGACGCCTGACCGTTAGCCTGCGGGCACACACCTCTATTCTGCGCCACGATACACCAGAGGTCAACCCGGACGATCGTGACGAACTCCAGCAGTTGGGTCGGCTCGACCTGCGCCTCCAGCTAACCCCAACCCTCCAGCTTGATCTTGGCCTGGAGGGAAGTATGTATCATCTGGTCTATCTGAGGGCTGCCCGCTCAGCGGAAAACCGCGTGCAGCGCACCCTTCGATTGCAGCCGGGCCTGCAATGGACACCGACACCCGCTACCCGTCTATCCCTGCAAGGCGAAGTGCGGGCTGCCTACACCGTAGACGATTTCGTCTTACCCGGCCGCCAACGTCAGGACCAGGCAGCCCGCGAGCTAAGCTATCGCCTACAGGCCGAACAGGCCCTGACCTCCCGTCTGTACATCCGTCTGGACGGCTCCTATAGCGATCTGCAGCTGGGACGCCTGCTGTGGGATCGGTTTGCCGAAATTCCATTCGACACGCTCCGTACCTATACCGGATGGATCCGGCTGGAAGCCCGTACTGCCTCCCTGCGTAGCAGCGTAGGCTTTCGCCTCTTTCTTCGACGCGACTACATGGCCAGGCTACGGATTACCTACCCTGGCCCTGAAGGGCCCACAGCCACGGTAAGCCGACCCGGTCAACTCTGGATTGTCCAGATAGGTCCTACCTGTGCCTTGTACTGGCGGCGCCGATCGCTGACTTTTTCGCTGGAAGGTTGGCTGACGCTGCAGCGCCTGCATCGCCGCCTCTACGGACCATTGCCCGAGGCAACAGCCGAACGTATCCGCCGCGCGGCCTGGAACGGCCCGCGCACCCGTATTCCTAACCTGACTTTTTCGCTTACATGGCAACTATGAACACCGCTCCTCTCCGAACACTGGGCGTCACCGGCGGCATTGGCAGTGGCAAAAGTACAGTGTGCCGCCTGCTTGAAGCCTTGGGCGCTCGCGTGTTCTATGCAGACGAAGTGGCCAAGCGTCTGATGGCCGAAGATCCAGCGTTACGTCAGGCTATCCGCGAAGCGTTTGGTCCCCAAAGCTACTGGCCCGACGGTCGACTCAACCGGGCCTATCTGGCCGAACGTGTGTTTCACGATCCAGAAGCGCTGCGTCAACTCAACGCGCTGGTGCATCCGCGCGTGCTGGCCGCCTTTGAGCAGGCCCGTAAGCAGGCCACTCGCGAACAGGTTCCTCTGCTGGTGCTGGAAGCGGCTTTGCTGTTCGAGTCAGGCGCCGATCGCCTGGTTGACCACGTACTGGTAGTAGATGCTCCTGAAGCAGAACGCATTCGACGGGTGATGCAACGCGACGGCCTCTCGCTCGAACAGGTGCGCGCCCGCATGCAACATCAACTATCTCCGGAAGAACTTCGTCGACGGGCCGACTTTGTGATTGAAAACACGGGCTCACTGGAAACATTGCGGCAGCAGGTCGAAAACCTTTACCGACAACTCACTGCTGCTTGATCCTGCCTTGAGAAGCCCTGTTGATCTCACGGGCAACAGGTCGTCGGGGATCCGTAATCCATTCGCTCCAGGATCCGGCATACAACCGGGCGCCAGGCAGGCCAGCATGGGCCATAGCCAGCAGGTTATGCGCGGCTGTCACGCCGGAGCCGCAGTAGCAGATTACCCGTTCAGGGGGCACGTCGCCCAGCAAGGCCATAAACCGATGCCGCAGTGCTTCAGGCGAGCGAAATCTACTTTCGGGGGTCAGATTTTCGGTGAAAGGTGCATTCAGAGCACCCGGAATGTGGCCAGCCACCGGATCGATCGGTTCCTGTTCTCCCCGATAGCGTTCCGGCGTCCGTGCATCCAACAACCGCCAGGCAGGATCATGCAGCTGCGCCATCACTTCGTCGGCTGTCACTACCCGTTCTGGCCGGAGCCGCGGCACGAACGTTCGGGCGGGTCGCCGCTCTAACCCTCCTCGCACCGGACGCCCTTCACGCAGCCAGCAAGGCCATCCACCGTCGAGCACGGCCACCGCGTCGTGTCCAAGCCACCCCAGCAACCACCATAGCCGCGCGGCAAACGCCCCGCCCGCATCGTCATAGGCGACCACCTGCACACGAGCATCAATACCCCAGGCCCCCAGCTTCTGAGCCAACAACGCTGGATCAGGCAATGGATGCCGGCCGGTCTGCCCCGGGACGACAGGCCCTGATAGATCTTCATCCAGGTGGGCATAGACGGCCCCGGGAATATGTGCTTCCAGATAAGCTCGGCGCCCGTGGTCCGGATCGCTCAGCGAAAACCGACAATCGACGATCGCCCAGTCGGGATCCTCAAGATGTGCCAGCACAGTCTCAGAATCAATCAGCGTGGTAAAGGCCATTGTTTGTATTTATTTTGAGGCATATCCAAATTCAAAAAATACATCAATCGGTCATGTCTGGCGTACGTCTCATGCTGTTGTATCTTCCGGCGCTACTCTGGATCGAGGCGCTCTCTGCCCAACCCCTCACCGACACGCTGTTCATCTGGCAGGGATACGGAACGGAAGGACGTTGCCGTGTGCAACTCTACCGCACCGCCCCCGACGTCGACCGCTCCTACGTGGTGGTGTTGCAGGAGCTGGCCGACAATCCGGGACCTTCAACGATAGCCGATGCACGTTATCTGGTGGAGCACCTGAGCCGGCACTTCGGCTTGGATCCGGCCGATACCTACTGGATCTTCCACTGGGGCGCATTCAGCTTTCGTGGCGCACAACCCTCCTCCAAAGAACTGTTCCTGCGAGCCACGTTCCGTCACACCGCTGCAGGACGCCTGAGCGCTCCACGCTGGCAAGTGATCACGCGGGCTGACGTGGAACGCCTTACCGACCGACAATTTCACTGACTGTCCCCGTGCACTTCAGGGCGCCAGTCGTTCCCGCACCCAGCCCCGATCCGTGCGCCGATAGCGCAGCCGATCATGCAGACGTCCTGGCCGCCCCTGCCAGAACTCCACCACTTCGGGCACTACCCGATACCCCCCCCAGTAAGACGGACGGGGTACCTCGCGCCCATCGTACCGCCGGGCCAGCTCAGCCACCCGACGCTCAAGTACTTCCCGGTTCGGGATCACCTGGCTCTGCGGCGAAGCCCAAGCGCCAAGTTGACTCTCCCGAGGACGCGTCTGAAAATAAGCATCCGACTCTTCGGCAGCCACCTTTTCGACGGCGCCCTCAATCCGAACCTGCCGCATCAACTCTGCCCACCAGAACACCAGGGCGGCTCGGGGATTTTCGGTCAGCTCTCGACCCTTACGGCTTCCGTAATTGGTATAGAATACGAATCCTTCTTCATCAAAGTCCTTCAGCAGCATTACGCGGGCCGAAGGGCGTCCGGCCGCATCGGCTGTAGCCAGTATCATCGCGTTCGGATCGGTCAGCTCGGCCCGGACTGCCTCCTCAAACCAGCGACGGAAAAGGGCTATGGGCTCTTCGGGCGCCTGCGCCTCGTCCAACGGTTGTCCGGCATACTCGCGACGGAGACGAGCGATCTCCTGATTCATCTTGCTACAGGCATCAGCTAAAAATAGACATTCTACTCCTGAAAATAAGGGGTTCAGTCAGATTCAGACGTTTGACTTTGTTGAATTCGTCGATGTGGAGGCGTCTTCTGGGGTTGCTTTGTCCGTGAGACGAAGAGGAAGCCAGACCGTAAACGTGGTCCCTTTGCCTTTTTCGCTGGCCACCTCAATACGGCCGCCCATCATTTCAACCAGCCGATGGGTAATGGTCAGTCCCAATCCGCTTCCGTGGTGCGTACGTGAAAGGCCGTCATACTCCTGGCGAAACTCTTCGAAAATGTGCGGTAGAAAGTCTGGATCAATACCCACCCCGGTATCCTGCACCTGAAGTTGTAGCCGTTCTTTATCGGCTGTCAGGCCCACCCGTACCATCCCCCTGTCGGTAAATTTGACGGCATTTGAGACCAGATTAACCACAATGCGGTGGAAACCATTACAGTCCAGATAAACCAGAAGAGGGGCTTCAGGTAAATCCAGCACCAGCTCCAATCCTTTGGCTTCGATCATATGCTGAAAAATCCGAACGCTCTGACGCACCTCGTCGGTGGCATCGAAGGGCTCTGGTGTGAGTACAAATGCTCCTGCTTCGATGCGCGCCAGGTCCAGCAGCGTATTGAGCGTTTCCAACAGCCGCCGTCCACTTTCGCGGATCAGACCCGCCAGCTCCTGATGCGGCTCTTCCAGTTCTTCTTCCAGCACCTGGGCAAACCCGATGATGCCAGCCAGGGGGGTGCGAATTTCATGGCTGATGTTGCTCAGCAACGTCGATTTGAACCGGGCAATTTCTTCGGCCCGTTCCTTGGCCTCCAGCAATTGCCGCTCATACTGCTTGCGCTCGGTAATGTCGCGCAGAACTACCTGAAGGACCTGGCGTCCTTGATATTGCACCGGTGCGCTGATGATTTCAACGTCACGTACCGCCCCATCTGCTCGGACCAACTGCTGCTCGAAGGCAGGCAGCCCGCGGCCGCGCTGCGTCGCCAGCTTCAGATAACGCCGAACCGCTTCGGCTTTCTTTGCTTTTAGAAACGCAAAGATAGATTTCCCGATGAGTTCCTCCGGTTGAGCCAATCCGGCAAAAGCAGCAGCCGCCGCATTCGCATAGAGAATGGTCTTGCCGTCATGTACGATGACCGGTTCTGGCAACTGCTCCAGCAGTTGCTGATAGCGCCGTTCGCTTTCCAGAAGCGCCTGCTCAGCCTCTCGCCGCTCGGTGATGTCAATCAACACTCCGTCGAAATAAACCTGTCCGTCTTTGTCAACAATACAGCGGGCGTAATCCTGTACCCAGATCACGGTGCCATCGGCCCGTCGGAGTGCCAGCTCGGCCATAGCCTCGCCCTTTTCGCGCAGGCGTTTCAGGAAGGCTTCGCGCTGGTCCGGATCGACATAAAACGAGCGGGCATTGGCCTGTAGCAGCGCTTCAACCGAGTCGTAGCCCAGCATCCGGGCAGCCGCCAGATTAGCGGCTCGAATCGTGCCGTCTGGTGTGCTCCGATATACGCCCACGGGAAGCTGCTCCAAGAGCGTTCGATAACGGGCTTCACTGGCCCGAAATGCAGCTTCGGCCTGCTGCCAGCCTGAGATGTCTTCGATGGTCCCCTCCAGCAGCTCCTGCCGGATCCACAGATTCACACGCGCCCAGAAGACTTCTCCATTACGACGCCGAAGCTGGAGATACGCGTTGCGCACCACGCCATGTGCTTCGAGCTGTGCCAGCAGATGCTGAAAGTCGGCTGCATCGGCCAGTACCCGCGTAGGTAAATGCACGCCCTGAAGCTGGTCTGGCCGCTCATAGCCTAACATCTGCGCCAGCGCAGGATTGACAGCCTGCAAGTATCCATTCCGATCGGCCTGAAAGATGCCCTCCAGGGCATGCTCGAAGAAGGACTGAAACGCCGCCAACACCTCGGCCCGCTGCTTTCCCATCAGCCATATACCGGCACTCCAGACGGTTACGGCAATCAGTAGAGCCACCACCAGGTTAGCACTACCCCAATGCGTCAACAACACCCATACGGCCAGACCACTTCCCAGTAACACACCACCCAGCAATATTCTGTCGATGAGCCTACGGCGCTCAATCAGAGACAGGTGCTTCGGAGCTATCAGCCGCCGCATGTTTATTTAAAAGCTGTTTGAATCGAAAAAGCAGACCTGGGGCTATCTTTCGGGAATCAGACAATTTTGTACAAAACATGTACCACAACCGACTCCTTGCATAGCCCTTGGGGCCAGGGTTGTATGTAAACTCGGTGCTACGACCGGCGCTCTCGTCTCCCTCTTACCTGCACCCGACATTCGAATGAGCATTCACCAGCAACTTGCCCGAACGACTACCCCTACCATAGCCATCCTACGGACCATCACCCGAAGAATATATGCTGGCCCTCCTTGAAGACAGACAGGGGGGCGCCGCTTTTGCTTCGGGCATGGCTGCAACTCCCCGGCCGCAGACTCTGGAACCCAAAAGCCACATTTTGATCCAGATGCCGTTTACAACAGTGTGCGAATTTTTCTCGAAAATATCCTTTTGCAACAGGCCCTTCCCAAGCGCACGGTCAACTTTTCCAAGTTGCCAGCCATGCGAGCTGCCCTGCCTTCGAACATGCGTTGGATCTGGGCTTGCTTGCTTCCTTCCATGCTTCTGCTGATGCCGATCTGACCAAGCTGCACATCTGCCCCCAAAATTCGATCCTGCCCTGTAGAGGCAAATTTTGCCGCTGATTTAGCATCCGTTAGAGACGGACGCTGACCTGGTACCCCTTCCCCAAGCAGTACCTGGCCCATACCATGCCATCTGCACCCACTGGCCCTCTGAAGATAGCGCTCGGTGAATACACCCACCGCATGCACAAATTTCTTCAGACGTACGCTTACATCACACGCGTCCTTCGGTATTACGCTGGAACACGTTGATGATGATTTATTGGCGGATCTTTCGCAGGCGCTGGAAGATTAGCCGTCTGGCGTTTTTAATTTTTGGAAGCGCTTGCAATCTGTGAAAATGCCATGCCCGTAAAACTTCCTTTTGTGCTGGCTCGCCGCTTTGTGGCGGCCGAAGCGTTGGAAGATACGCTGCCGATCCTGCATCAGCTCTGTGCTGAAGGCCTTCTCGTTACTGTAGACCGTCTGGGCGAGTACGTACACGATCGTCAGCAGGCCCTCACTACGCGTAATGCCTACCTGGGACTCATCGACGTGCTGGCCAATGAACGCGACGCCGGCCGCCTACGTGACGCCAACATCTCGCTCAAGCTCTCCGCGCTCGGGCAAAAAATCGACGAATCCTTTTGCCTGGACAACCTGCATCAACTCTTAGACGCGGCCAAACCCCGCGACGTGTTCATCCGGCTCGATATGGAAGGCAGCGACCTGACTGAGTCTACGCTTCGAATTTTCACCCAGGTCTATCCCGACTATCCCGACCATGTAGGTCCTGTTCTTCAGGCTTATCTGAAGCGCACGGCCCACGACATTGCGCAGATGTGCGAACGAAAGGCCCGCGTTCGCCTCTGCAAAGGGGCCTACAAGGAGCCTCCCGACATTGCTTACCAGGACATGGCAACGATTCGGGCGCGTTTTATTGAATACATGCAGCAGCTTCTATTGAACGGTCGCTATCCTGGCATTGCTACCCACGACGACGTGCTGATCGAAGCCACCAAGCGTTTTGCAGCCACGCATCGGATTGGAAGCGAACGCTTTGAGTTTCAAATGCTTTATGGCATTCGGCCGGAAACGCAGCGCAAACTGGTGCGCGAGGGTTATCGAATGCGTGTGTACGTACCTTACGGCACCGAGTGGTTTCCCTATTTCTATCGGCGACTGCGCGAGCGCAAAGAGAACGTCTGGTTTGTTATAAAGAACCTGTTTCGTCGCTGAGCTACCGCACGCGAAGGCGCTGGCCTGGACGAATAATATTAGTTCGCAGGTCGTTCAGGCGTCGGAGCTGCGTTATCGAAAGCCCATAGCGTCGGGCAATATCCCAGAGCGTTTCGCCCGGACGAACAGTGTGGTACGCAGGCAAGGGGGATGTTTTTCTTGGCGTTTCCACCACCAGCTCGTCTACCACACGCGCCACGTCTGCTATCCGATCGACTATCTGCAAGATCTGTTGACGAAGTTGCTCGGTGGGGACGGTGCCACGTAACACAAGCGCGCCGTTCTGCACGACAACCGTCGGCAAATAGGCACGAAGGGCCGATACATTGCTCAGGGCCAGCATGATCTGCGTGGCCAGTGCACGGTCCCGTATGCGCTGGGCTACTGAAGACGTGTCTGCCTGCACGAGCGGCGGCATCTCCGATAACACGGGAGACGGAACAGCCCCTGCCTCAAGCGTTTCGACCGAACGTGCCAGGTGATGCTGTGGAGCCTGCGCTCCTTTTGGCGAAAGTGTACACCCCACCAGCAGCACTCCCCATCCCATGCTGACCCAGCTCCAGCGCCCGTGTTTCATTCGGCAGCTACCGACGAAGCCGTTGCGTGCTCCTGTTCGGCCAACCAACGCTCTGCATCAATCGCCGCCATACAGCCTGAACCAGCCGCCGTCACCGCCTGCCGGTAAACGCGATCCTGCACGTCGCCACAGGCAAAAACGCCCGGAATGCTGGTATACGTCGAGCAGTTTTTTGTCTTGATATACCCCTGCTCGTCCATATCCAACCAACCCCGGAAAATCTCTGTATTGGGCTTGTGTCCGATCGCGACAAAAAGCCCCTTCACGGGTAACTCCGAGACCTCATTGGTTTTGACGTTGCGCAGCCGCACGCCTTCCACCTCATTTTCGCCCAGCACGTCCTCAACTACCGTATTCCAGATAAAAGTGATCTTCTCATTTTTGAAGGCACGCTCCTGCATGATCTTCGAAGCCCGGAGCTGATCACGGCGGTGGATGACGTAGACCCGGGTAGCAAAGCGCGTCAGGAACAGCGCTTCTTCCATGGCCGTGTCCCCTCCACCTACCACGGCAACCTCCATTCCGCGGAAGAAGGCCCCATCACATACCGCACAGGCCGATACTCCACGGCCGATCAACCGCCGCTCGTTCTCCAACCCCAGATATTTGGCCGAAGCACCTGTGGCAATAATTACCGCATCGGCCAATACGGGTGTCTGATCATCAACCAGAAGCCGGAACGGTCGGCGCGAAAAATCCACAGCGGTTACCGTGCCATAGCGCAGATCAGCCCCGAAACGGGCCGCCTGCTGCTCGAAACGCTGCATCAGCTCGGGCCCCAGAATGCCTTCCGGAAATCCTGGATAATTCTCCACATCGGTTGTCATAACCAGTTGCCCTCCGGGCTCTGGTCCCTTCCAGACCAACGGAGCCAGGTTAGCCCGCGCGGCATACAGTGCCGCTGTCAGGCCCGCCGGTCCCGTCCCGATAATCACGAGTCTCCGGTGTTCTGCCCCTCGAAAGTCTATGCCGTCAAAGGCAGAGATATTTGGCTGAACCATCGCGGCTTACCATGTTTTGGAAAAATTCATGCGGTTTCAGGCGCCAATAAGGTTTCCAGCTTTTCGACGAGCACCTTCTTAGGAACCGCACCGATGAGCTGATCAACTACCTGCCCGTTCTTAAAAAACAGCAGGGTAGGGATTGAGCGAATGCCATATTGCATCGCTGTCCGCGGATTATGATCCACGTCCAGCTTGCCCACTTTGGCGCGGCCTTCGTATTCGGCCGCCAACTCCTCAATGATCGGTGCAATCATTCGGCATGGCCCGCACCAGACCGCCCAGAAATCGACGAGCACCGGCACGTCGGCCTGCAGGACTTCCTGCTCGAAGTTGTCGTCGGTCAGTGTTACGTACTTGGCCTGTTCACTCATGACCGCTGCCATTTTATTGTTTGGACAAAAAGTTGCAGCTAAAAAGTTCGTCGGGTTCAACAAGTGCGGTCCGGGGTGGTTTCGAGGCTACATCGCCAGCATCTGAGAGGGAATAGCCTGCTCATAGGGCTCCAGCAATTGTGTCCGCTCCAGCATCAGCACCGGCTGGCCGTCCACCTGCAGCTCCAGGCGTTCGGTGTCGGTAACCGTTCCAATACGCAGCGCCTGTACCGGCCGACCCGCAAGCACCTGTGTAACAGCGGCTTCGTGTTCAGAGGCCACTGAAAAGATAATCCGCGACTGGGCTTCACCGAACAGCAGCGCGTCGAGCCGTACCTGCGGCGCGCCCGGCAGCTCGATACGGGCACCCAGCCCCGGTGAGAAGATCACACACTCAGCCAGACACACGGCCAGCCCGCCGTCGGCCACGTCGTGCGCGCTGCGAACCAGACCGGCTTCGATCAAGGCCAGCAAGGCCTGCTGCACAGCCTTTTCCTCTTTCAGATCCAGGTACGGTGCATCACCCGCCGTTATTCCGTGCACATAGGCTAAGTATTCGGAGCCTCCCAGATCGTTACGATGCAGCCAGGCTGCGGGTGTCAGCAGGTAAATCCGATCACCGACTTGTTTGAAATCGGCAGTGGTGGCACGCGCCACGTCTTCCAGCACGCCCAGCATGCCGATTGTAGGGGTGGGGAAAATGGCGCCGTCGGGATTTTCATTGTAGAACGAGACGTTTCCTCCGGTGACAGGTGTTTCCAGCATTCGGCAGGCGTCTCCGATCCCAGCCACGGCCTCTTTGAACGTCCAGTAGACCTCCGGCTTATACGGATTGCCAAAGTTCAGGCAGTTTGTGATGGCCACCGGGCGTCCCCCTGCACAGACGACGTTTCGGGCTGCCTCGCACACGGCAATCTGTCCTCCTCGCCGAGGATTCAGATAGACATAGCGTCCATTGCCATCTACTTTGACCGCCAGGGCTTTTCGGGTGCCTTTGATGCGGATGACAGCGGCATCGCTGGGGCCGGGTCCGACCACCGTGTTGGTTCGGACCATCGTGTCGTACTGCTCGAAAACCCAGCGTTTGGAGGCAATATTCGGGCTTTCCAGCAGGCGCCGTAGGATATCACCGGCTGTCTCCGGCGTGACGTCTGGGAGTGTAGTCGGATCGAAGGCCTGCGTCTCATCCAGATAAGCCGGGCGTCGCGCTTCCCGGTAATAGACGGGAGCACCGCCACCGAGCACCAGGTGGTCGGCCTCGACATCTGCCACCAGCTGGCCATGCCAGTAAACGCGCACGTGGCCGTCGTCGGTTACTTCACCGATGCAGGCCGCGTGTAGGTCCCACTTACGAAACACCTCCTCCAGCTCGGCAGCTTTTTCCGGCTCGCACACCACAAGCATGCGCTCCTGGCTTTCGGACAGCATGATTTCGTAGGGGGTCATGTCGGCCTCGCGTACCGGCACCCGTTCCAGGTAGAGGACCATGCCACTTTTACCCCGGGCACTCATCTCGCACGACGAGCAGGTCAGGCCAGCCGCGCCCATGTCCTGCATACCGACGATCAGCCCTTTGCGGATGGCTTCCAGTGTAGCTTCCAGGAGCAGTTTTTCGGTAAAGGGGTCGCCAACCTGAACGCTGGGCCGCTTCGCCTCGCTTTCCTCCGAGATTTCTTCGGAAGCAAACGTAGCGCCGTGGATGCCGTCGCGTCCGGTAGCGGAGCCAACAATGTAGACGAGGTTGCCTTTTCCGCGGGCGACAGCCGAGACGGTCTGGCCAACGCGTACGATCCCCACACTCATCGCATTGACGAGCGGATTGCCTTCATAGGATCGGTCGAAGTAAACCTCCCCGGCTACGGTAGGCACCCCGAAAGCGTTGCCGTAATCAGCGATGCCACGTACGACTCCGTCCAGCAGATAGCGCACGCGTGGATTTTCGGGCACTCCAAAGCGGAGGGAGTTCAGCGCGCAGATCGGACGCGCCCCCATGGTAAAAATATCTCGGTGGATCCCGCCGACCCCGGTTGCAGCGCCCTGATAGGGTTCGACGGCAGACGGATGGTTGTGGCTTTCGATTTTGAAGGCGACGGCCAGCCCATCGCCGATGTCCACCAGTCCGGCGTTTTCCTCACCGGCGCCGACCAATAGCGCTGGACCTTCCCGGGGGAGCGTCTTCAGGATTGCGATGGAGTTTTTGTAGGAGCAGTGTTCGCTCCACATTACGGCATAGATTCCCAGTTCGGTAAACGTAGGGGTACGGCCCAGTTTTTCCAGGATCCAGTCGTATTCTTCGTCGGTCAGGCCGTGCTGACGGGCCAGTTCGCGGGTGACTTCAGGTTCGTGGCGTAATGTTTCGGCCATGAGCCCGGAGGATTGCGTCGGTGTTGGAGGAGAGAACGCGCGAGTGTGATGATCTATCCGTGTTTTGCGGATTTTTTCAAAAGTCGATATAAAAAACGCGTGGCGCTGACTGCAGTCGCAGGCAGCGCCACGCGTGACATTCAAGGTCCCTGGCACCGACCTACTCTCCCGCCCTTTTCGGGCAGTACCATCGGCGCTGCGGGGCTTAACTTCTCTGTTCGGAATGGGAAGAGGTGTTTCCCCCGCGCTATAGGCACCAGAGACCTGGACGTGCCGAAGCACGTCCTTCCAAACTGGTGACATGCGACACGCTGCAAGGTAGTGGTCAACCGGCAAGGCAAACAGCGCACCGGTGCTCGCCTGTAAAAGGGGTAGGGATTAAGTCGCACGGGCGATTAGTACGGCTCGGCTCAACGGGTTACCCCGCTTACACCTGCCGCCTATCGACGTCCTGGTCTCGGACGGCCCGTAGGGGAGGCCTCATCTTGCGGTGGGCTTCGCGCTTAGATGCTTTCAGCGCTTATCCCGTCCGGACATAGCTACCCAGCGGTGCACCTGGCGGCACAACTGGTACACTAGAGGTCCGTCCACCCCGGTCCTCTCGTACTGGGGGCAGCTCCGCTCAAGCCTCCTGCGCCCGCCGCAGATAGGGACCGAACTGTCTCACGACGTTCTGAACCCAGCTCACGTACCGCTTTAATGGGCGAACAGCCCAACCCTTGGGACCTTCTCCAGCCCCAGGATGCGATGAGCCGACATCGAGGTGCCAAACCGGGGCGTCGATGTGAACTCTTGGCCCCGATCAGCCTGTTATCCCCGGCGTACCTTTTATCCTTTGAGCGACGGCCCTTCCATTCGGAACCGCCGGATCACTAGGCCCGGCTTTCGCCCCTGCTCGACTTGTGGGTCTCGCAGTCAAGCCCCCTTATGCCCTTACACTCTGCGCACGATTACCGACCGTGCTGAGGGGACCTTTGGGAGCCTCCGTTACCTTTTAGGAGGCGACCGCCCCAGTCAAACCACCCACCTGACACTGTCCCCCGACCGGATAACGGCCGTGGGTTAGGCGCCAGCCAGAACGAGGGCGGTATCTCAAGGGCGGCTCCACCGGAGCTGGCGCCCCGGCTTCACAGCCTCCCGCCTATCCTGCACACGCTCTGGCCGGCGTCAATGCCAGGCTGCAGTAAAGGTGCACGGGGTCTTTCCGTCCCGCGGCGGGTAGCCAGCGTCTTCACTGGCACCACAATTTCACCGAGCCCGTGGCCGAGACAGTGCCCAGGTCGTTACACCATTCGTGCAGGTCGGAACTTACCCGACAAGGAATTTCGCTCACCTTATTCCCACTGTTTCCAGTGGGGGTGGACCATCTCTTTATCCAGCAGCCAGTCGGGCCTTGATTGCTTCCAGAGAGGGCCGTTGGGCCGAATTCATCGAAGCAGCAATCTCGATAATTTCGGTCAACCCCTCCCGCGTCAAGTGTCGCCCCTCCTTCATCATCAGCACGATGCGCCGGAATTTCCGGAAGTCCACATTCTTTCGGGTCTTCAGGGGATGGCGTAAGAAGAAGTCGCAGAGCTGCACCAGGTGTTCAAGTTTTCGCACCCGGTAGGCATAGCGATCTGCGTGATTTCTTCGCACCACCCCGAAGCCGAAGAATCGCTTGAGCGCATACAACACCTGAAGATCACGCTCATGCTGGACCACGGTGAACTCCGGCAGCACCTGATAGCCTGTATGCATCTCCGGGTGCTCGGTAATGCCTACGTGGAAGCATCCTTCCCCGTCGACAAACCCGACCACCCAATCGATTGTGAGTTGCATAAAAGTAAGGGTTGATTGAAGTTCCTGGCCCGATCTCGCCCTGGATACCCGGCGTATGGCCTCTGAGGATCCCCTGTCTGTGCCAGGGTTTCCTGCGGGTTACCCAATCCACTCCATTTTTACGCCCATGTGTTGCATGGGAGACGTAGGAGTGGCTCTCAGGGCGTTCCCGCATACAGCCGGGTGTTGCCCCACGGGTTACCCCGTGGGCAGGCAGCAGAAGCTACCTTAGGACCGTTATAGTTACGGCCGCCGTTTACCGGGGCTTCGGTCGGGAGCTTCTCCCGGTACGGGACCGGGATAACCCCCTTCCTTAACCTTCCGGCACCGGGCAGGTGTCACTCCCTATACGTCCTCTTACGAGTTCGCAGAGAGCTGTGTTTTTGTTAAACAGTCGCCTGGGCCTGGTCACTGCGGCCCCCTCCCGCTTTTGGATGGGAGGAGGCGCCCCTTCTCCCGAAGTTACGGGGCCAATTTGCCGAGTTCCTTAGCCACGGATCACTCGAGCGCCTGAGGATACTCGCCTCGCCCACCTGTGTCGGTTTCCGGTACGGGCACCCGAAGGCAACCTGCGACGCTTTTCTTGGCAGTGTGCTTGGGGCCTCTATGGGTTTCCCTTGCGGGTCCCCCTACTGTCGCCTTTCGGCCTTAGCGGGTGGCGGATTTGCCTACCACCCAGCCTACGGGCTTCAACGCCCTATTCCGTCAGGGCGCGGGCCTTACGCTCCTGCGTCACGCCTCAGGTTAGCGCCTTCGGGTGGCACGGGAATATTAACCCGTTTCCCATCGCCTACGCCTTTCGGCCTCGGCTTAGGACCCGGCTAACCCTGCTCCGATTAGCGTTGAGCAGGAACCCTTGGGCTTACGGCGGACGGGTTTTTCACCCGTCTTATCGTTACTCATGCCTACATTTTCTTTTCCAGCCGCTCCACCGCCCCTCACGAGGCGACTTCAGCGCAGCTGGAATGCTCCCCTACCGCTCTCCGCCCTAAGCGGAGAACCCGAAGCTTCGGCGCCAGGCTTGATGCCCGACCATTTTCGGCGCCGGGCCGCTCGACCAGTGAGCTGTTACGCACTCTTTAAAGGAATGGCTGCTTCTAAGCCAACCTCCTGGTTGTCTTAGCAGCCCGACCTCCTTTACCCAACTTAGCCTGGACTTCGGGGCCTTAGCTGTCGGTCTGGGTTGTCCCCCTCTCGGACATGGACCTTATCGCCCATGCCCTCACTGCCGCAGAGCATGTGCGGGCATTCGGAGTTTGACTGGGTTTGGTACCCGGCGAAGGGCCCTAGCCCAACCAGTGCTCTACCTCCCGCACACTCAGCTGCGACGCTGCACCTCTATGCATTTCGGGGAGTACGAGCTATCTCCGGGTTTGGTTGGCCTTTCACCCCTACCCTCAGCTCATCCGATGGCTTTTCAACGCCAACCGGTTCGGTCCTCCACGTGGTCTTACCCACGCTTCAACCTGGCCAAGGGTAGCTCACCCGGTTTCGCGTCTGCCCCCTCTGACTCGGACGCCCTGTTCGGACTCGCTTTCGCTGCGGCTCCGTGCCTGAGGCACTTAGCCTTGCCAGAGAGGAGCAACTCGTAGGCTCATTCTGCAAAAGGCACGCCGTCACCCCATTGCCAGACCGAAGTCCGACAAGAGGCTCCGACTGGTTGTGGGCGCATGGTTTCAGGTCCTTTTCACTCGCCTACTA